>JAGOGT010000028.1:0-7860 GCA_017996595.1 Candidatus Cloacimonadota bacterium | reverse complement strand
TGAACTCCATTGCCTTAAGGCGTTTGTGCTTGACAGAATGACAGCCCTGCCTTAGAAGGCAAAAATGAAAAAATCCCGGCTTTTTGGATGCGAACTACGCAGATATCGCGAACCTGCACCTCCTTTGTGTGCGGTGTGCCCTCGTATCCTGAAATGCCGGTCCTTTAAAGCCTGGTTCAAGGTGCATCAAACCGAATACCTGAGCTTTGTAACCGAGATATGCAAAAAATTCCCAGATAAGTACATGATGGAGGTTTACTTCATGGCAGAAAAACAATCATTTGTCCAAGTAGTAGATATGGCTACCGGTAAGATCGACAGGGTAGTCAATCTAAAGGAAATCGAAGCGCTAAGCGCGGAAGAAAAACTGGCTCTGGCCCGCAGTAAAAACCTGTTCGTGGTTACGCACCGTCTGGAGCCAATCGTGAAAGTGGAGCTGAAGAAATCGGCGATAAGTGCTCCCATGCAATTTGGCAGCGAACCCGTGGCGGACGCGGAAAAACCGATCGAAGAACTCACCGCTCTGCCCACGGAAAAGCCCAAAACCAAAGGACGGAAACCGGGTAAATAGGGATAGCTGGAAGAGGGATACAAAAATTTCCTTTTACAGAATTCCCTATGCGCAGAGAATGACGCCAAATGCTCAAAATGCGTATGGTCAGATATAATCTGCCCTACCTTTAGAACAAGGAGATATTATGTTTAAGCTTGATGATATTCATCTGGAAGCTGCGCAGCAGATTGCCAGGAAAAACCGGCGCAAGAAAAGCTGCGACAATTGCTATGACCGTGGCTGGATAGGAGTTTCCGAGCAAAACCTGCTCGTCCTCTGCACCAAGTGTGTGGATATGGATGCCGCTATGGAAGATTGGAAAGAGTATGTTTCCGGTCACGAAGAATTGAAAGAGCATTTCAGCGAGCTTTTTGACGAAAAAGAGACCGAAGCCGATGAAAGCAAAACGGTGCCGGTGAAAGGTTTTGACCACACCAAGAACCATCCCAATAATCCCCATAATTTCACTCCCGGAAACCGCCGTACGGGACACACCAAGAAGATCGGCTGATAAAGATAACGACTAATAAAATAAGCATGCTGCACTTGTGCACCTGCCTGAAATATATTGAGATAGCGATATGTATAAACCGATAGACCTCAAAGAGACCCCCCGGCATCTGGAAACCAGGGTGCGGGATTACTGGCATCAGCATCAGCTTGCCGCCAAAAGCATTGATTTCCGTGATGGAAAACCGCAATTTGTATTTTATGAAGGCCCGCCCACAGCCAATGGTAAGCCCGGAATCCACCATGTGATGGCCAGAACCCTGAAAGACGTGATCTGCCGCTACAAAACCATGACCGGATATCAGGTTCGGCGTAAAGCCGGATGGGATACTCATGGCCTGCCGGTGGAGATCGAAGTGGAAAAGATCCTGGGCCTGGAAGATAAGCGCGGAATCGAAGCTTACGGCGTGGAACCCTTTTGCAAAAAGTGCCGGGAATCGGTATTCAGTTATGAGCGGCTGTGGCGGCAAATGACTGAACTGATGGGCTATTGGCTGGATATGGACAATCCCTATGTAACCCTGCACAATAGCTACATCGAGTCTGTTTGGTGGATTTTAAACAATTTCTTTGAGCGCGGTTTGATCTATAAAGAATACAAGATCGTGCCTTATTGCCCCAGCTGTGGAACGCCCTTGTCCTCACATGAAGTGGCACAGGGTTACCGCGATGTGGAAGATCCTTCGGTATTTGTGAAGTTCAAAGCCCTGGACGAAGATAATACCTGGTATCTGGCCTGGACTACCACTCCCTGGACCTTGATCTCCAATGTGGCGCTGGCGGTGCATCCTGATGAGACTTACGTAAAAGTAAAATACCAGGAGCATTACCTGATTTTGGCCAAAGCCAGGCTGGAAGTATTGGGTGAAGCAGTGGAAATAGTATCCGAATTCTTGGGCAGCGACCTGGAAAAGCGCCGCTATGAACCCCTCTTTACCTTTGTTGATACCGATAAACCTGCCTGGTTCGTAGGGCTTGCCGATTATGTATCAATGAGCGATGGCACGGGAATAGTGCATACTGCTCCGGCTTTTGGGCAGGATGACTACTCTCTGGGCCGCAAATATGATCTGCCCTTCATCAATCCCGTGGATGCCGAAGGTAAGTTCAATGCGCTGATCACCCCCTGGGCAGGAGTATTTGTAAAAGAAGCGGATAAGGATATCATCCGCCATTTGAAAGAAACGGGCAGCCTGCTACGCCGCGAACAGGTGAAGCATAGCTATCCGCATTGCTGGCGTTGCGATAGCCCTCTCATCTATTATGCACGCGAAAGCTGGTATATCCGCACCACGCAATTCCGTGAACAGCTTATCGAGAATAATAAGAAGATTGCCTGGTATCCGTCCTTTGTGGGTGAAAAGCGCTTTGGAGACTGGCTGGATAACAATGTGGACTGGGCTTTGTCCCGGGATCGTTTTTGGGGTACGCCGCTTAATATCTGGGTTTGCGAAAGCTGCAAGCAAAAGCGTTCCATTGGTTCCATTGCCCAGTTGGTGAAGGAAGGGCGTCTTGCCGATGGCAGCACCGTGCCCGAAGATATCGACCTGCACCGTCCCTACATCGATGATGTAAAACTGAAGTGCAGCTGTGGCGGCACCATGCATCGCACTCCCGAAGTGATCGATTGCTGGTTCGACAGCGGCTCCATGCCCTTTGCGCAGTGGCATTATCCCTTTGAAAATGCCGATAGATTTGAAAAAGAACTCTTTCCCGCGGATATCATTTCTGAGGGTATCGATCAAACCAGAGGCTGGTTCTATTCCATGCTTACCATTTCCACCCTGCTGACAGGGGTTCCCAGCTACAAAGCCTGCCTGGTGAATGACTTGATATTGGACAAAAACGGCCAGAAAATGAGCAAATCCAAGGGCAACAGCGTTGATCCCATCGGGCTGATGCACAGCTATGGTGCGGATGCCATTCGCTGGTATCTTTTGGAAGTTTCTCCGCCTTGGGTGCCAACCCGTTTTGATGAAGACGGGGTTAAGGAAATCCTGGGCAAGTTCTTTGGCACGCTGAAGAACGTATATTCCTTCTATGCTACCTATGCCAATATCGATGCTTTCACGGCTTCCGCTTATCCTTTGAACTGGTCTCGCAGCGCTGAGATCGACAGATGGATCATCTCCAGACTGCACAGCCTGATGAAAGAAGTGCGCGAATACACCGAAGGATATGAATTCACCAAGAGCGTTCGCGCCATTCAAAGCTTTGTGATCGATGAACTTTCCAATTGGTACGTACGCCGCAGCAGACGCCGGTTCTGGGCTATGGAGCTTACTGAGGACAAAAAAGAGGCCTACCTCACCCTGCATATGGTGCTGGCGGAATTGGCCAAACTCATCGCTCCCTACGCTCCCTATCTGGCTGAAGAGCTCTATCAGAGCCTTGATTGTGGCGAAAGTGTGCATCTGGAGGATTTTCCTGTGTCCGATCCCCAGTATATCGACACAGAGCTGGAAAAGAAGATGCAAAGCGTTATCGACGTAGTGTCTTTGGGACGTGCCGCGCGTAACGAATGCCAGATCAAAACCAGGCAACCCCTATCTGAAATCTTTGTTCCTGCCAAGCTGCAGCCTGCCCTTCAGGATATGCTGGACCTGGTGAAGGAAGAAGTGAATATCCACAAGGTCAGCTTTGTCCGCGAGGATGACGGCTTCGTGCAATATGAGCTGAAACCTGATTTTAAGGTGATGGGCCCCAAATATGGCAAGCTGATGAAAGCCATCGGCACCGCCTTGAACAAGCTGAATGGAGCTGAAGCATTGCAACGCCTGAATACCAGTGGCAGTTTAGCTCTCAACGTGGAAGGCCAGGAACTTACCATCATCCCCGAAGATCTGGTAATCCATATTCTACCCCGCGAAGGCTACGTTTTTGCCAATCAGAAAGATATCTTTGTAGCCCTGGATACCGTGATGACCCCGGAACTGCTCAGCGAAGGCCTGGCCAGAGAGCTGGTGAATAAAGTCCAATTCACCCGCAAGGATCTGGGGCTGGAGATCATGGACAATATCCAGCTTAGCTATGTGGCTTCCGATGAGCTTCATGAAGCATTCATCGCTCACCGGGAATATATAATGAACGAAACCCTCACGACCAGCCTGAACCGGGTGCCAAACAAGGCAGATGGTATGCAAGCAGTTGATCTGAACGGGCATGAGGTGTTTCTGGGGATTCTAAAAACTGATGCCAAGGCAAACTAAACTAATGGCAGCGGTAACCCCATTTAGGAGGACTTAATGGCAAATTATTGCCTTAATTGCGGTAAAGCCGTTCCCGAAAAAGCCAAGTTCTGCCCCTTCTGCGGGGAAGATCTGGATCTGGGAACTACCAATAAAAAGCCGGATAACACTCCCGAACCAAAAAGCAAGGCAAAGCACCGGACGCCTCTGGTGCCCGATCCAAATTCCAGCTACATGTACACACTGCTGGATCCGGGAGAAGAATTTGCCGGATACAAGATTCAGCGGATGATGAATAAAGACCCCGAAGGGATAAAGTATATTGCCGAAAAGAACCAGAAGCTCTTTATCCTGAAGATTTTTAATAAATCCAATATGGCCAATCTGGATTCACTTTTTACCCAGCAAATGCGCCTTATTAAGCTGAATCACCTCCAGGACAAGCGCATCGCCAAGGTAGTGGAAGTAAATCAGAAGCACGATCCGGCCTACATGGTGGTGGAATATATCCATGGCAATTCCCTGGCGCATCTGAAGCAGCACAATCCCGAAAAGCTGAATGAAAAGTTCCTGCGCCACATCATTCCCCAAATGATCCATACTGCCCAGGTGATCCGCAAGAATGATCTCTCGCTGGGAAAATTGAACCTGAATAGCGTGATGATCGATGATGACGACAATGCCACCATCCTCTCTTCCAGCATCACTTATGACGATAAGGATGAGCGGAACGATATCTTCAATCTGGGAGCCCTGATCGCCCAGGCATTATCGCAGGCCTCGCTATATAAAACCATGTATAGCACCGAACGCCTCCACACTCAGAAGTTTGTGTACATAAATGGAGTAAGCAAATCGCTGAACCGCATTCTGGAAGAATGTGTGCATCGCAATATAATTCAGCGCTACACTAATTGGCAAGCCCTCATTCACGCTTTCGAAAATCTGCCCCCTTTGGAAGCGGACGAGATCTGGACTCAAATCGAACGGCCGGATCTCACCGAAGTGGAGCATATCAATCCCGCGGAAAAGCCCAAGACGCAGATCGAAATTTGGTTCTGGCTGCTGATAGTGCTCATTGTAGCCTTCATTGCCTTGCTAATGACCACAAATCTCTTCAGCGTAATCTTTGGCACCAAGCAGCAAACCTTCCATTACACTGGTTTCCTCGGTTCGGCCACGCGTGCAGATACCACCCAGGTTATTCCCTCTGATACGCTTGGCAGGTCTGAGGCTCCAAGGCAAACTACCTATGGCGAGCTGAAAAACGCCGGGCGCAGTCCCCAAACCGATTTCCGCCGCAATATCGTTACTCCCGAATATGGCAGCAGACCCATTGCTCCTTCTGCTCCCAAGCCGCGTCCTCCCATGAATATGGTGCGGGTGGAATCGCCCACTCTGGGCTTTGGCAGATTGAAGGATAATCTGCATCACAATGTGTCGCTCTCCTCTTTCTACATCTCGCGTCAGGAAGTTACCCAGGCGGAATGGAACAAATACATGAAGCCTGCCAATAGCTCCACTTTGGGTGACAAACTGCCCGTGGATAATGTTTCCTGGTTCGATATCGCCATCTATTGCAATGGCCGCAGCGAAGCCGAAAGCCTCACTCCGGCATATAAAATCAGAGGCGTAGGGGCTGCCCGGGTGGTTACCTGCGATTTCCTGGCCAATGGCTACCGTCTGCCCACCGAAGCTGAATGGGAAGTGGCAGCCAAAGCAGGAGAATTATTTAACTACAGCGGTTCCGACGACCCCGGAGAGATTGCCTGGTTCAAAGACAATAGCGGCGGCAAACTTCATGCTCCGGGCGGCAAACCGGCCAATGCCTATGGTATTAATGATATGACCGGAAACGTGGCTGAATGGTGCTGGGACTGGTATGACACCAATTACGTGCGCTCTCTGCCTACCTTTATCAATCCCACCGGACCTGCCACAGGCACCAGCAAGGTTATCCGTGGCGGCAGCATCAGCAATGGCGAAGGCCGCAATCTGAATATCCTCTGGCGTGAAAAGGGCGATCCCAATCGGGGCCTGATGTATGTAGGCTTCCGTTTGGTGCGCAGTAACTAAATCTTTCTAATTGCCGGTGCTTTCCAGCCAGATTTTCTGGTAAAATCCGGGATGTTCCTGGTAGTTTTCCACCAGCCGGTAGATGCCATTCAAGCGGGATAGCACCCCTTCATCCACCAGTTCGCGGCGCACCAGACAATAATCGTCGTAAATGGTCTTGATAGCTTCATTCAGCTCTTTTTCGCTGTAATCCCGATGCGGCTCAAATAGCTTGATGATTTCCTGATATACGATCCAGCGCTTCTTGTTCTGAGTGGGCAAGCGGCTTACGCGGCCATCCTGAAAGTAAGTTCTCAGCACTTTATTCCGTAATACCTGGACAGGATCCGCGGGTCTATTCTTCTCAACCGGCAGCAATTCACTTATCTTCATTTCCAGTATCTCTCCTTTTAGTTTATACATGCTATAGTATTGTTGTTTAATGGCATACACCAATCCTGCCTGCTGCATTTTCTTCAGATGCGCAGAAATGGTGGAGACAGCCAAACCTAGCGCTTCGGCAATATCTTCCACGCAGTAAGGACGGCTGCGCAGCAATTCCAGTATCTTCAGCCGGGATTGATCTGCCAAGGCTTTAAATATCAATTCTGCATTCATATCCATACTCCTATTCGTTATCTGGCGAAACATTATGGCATCCATCGAATCTGTCAAGTTCATTTCTATGGATAGCGAAATAGATACCTCTTTGAGAGGCATCCCTGCACCTTGAATCCCCTCATCCCGGAAAAGGATGCTAGATAGTCATTTATCATGCGATCCCCATGCGATCCCCGGGCATTTGCATGGGCATCGCATGGGCAGCGCACGGGCAGCGAAATGGAAGATATTGGAGGGAATGAAGATGGAGTGATGGAGTGATGAAGCAAGTGGAAAGGTGGAGGAGGGGAAGAGTGAAGGATAATTCAAAGATCCCGTTGCATGCTGTCCAAGTCTTCTATACAGCCCAGGTTGTTCATTCCACTCCTCGGTTCTTCATCGCTTCATCACGCCACCCTAAAAATATCTATTGACAAAAGACAAGCAATATTCAAAGCTTGAAAAAGATAGTAACTTACTGGAGGAAAAAATGATAGAACTACGTCAAATATGGCATTGCCCCATTTGTGGGAATGTGGTGGAAGCAGTTTTCGCCGGTGGCGGCGAATTAGTTTGCTGCGGCGAACCGATGAAGCATTTGGCTGGCAACACCGTTGATGCTGCCAAAGAAAAGCATGTTCCCGTGGTCACCGATCTGGGTGATATGATCGAAGTGAGCGTAGGCAGTGTGGCTCATCCCATGGAAGAGAAGCACTATATTGCCTTTATCGAGGTTCTAACTGCGAAGAAAGTGTATCGCAAAGAACTGAAACCCGGCATGGAGCCCAAATGCAAATTCCCCGTGAAGAAGGAAAAAGTACTGGAAGTGCGGGAATATTGCAACTTGCACGGACTTTGGAAAGTATAGTAAGGAGATAAGATATGTCATTCAAAGAAACCAGAACCGCGGAAAACCTGATGAAATCCTTTGCCGGAGAATCCCAAGCCCGGATG
>JAGOGT010000027.1:7890-9423 GCA_017996595.1 Candidatus Cloacimonadota bacterium | reverse complement strand
CCACTATGAATCTGGATGGCTATCTGCAGGTGCGGGCTACCAGGATTGGCAGCGACACCTTTCTGGCCAATGTGATCAAACTGGTTAGCGAAGCCCAGCATTCCAAGGTGCCTATCCAATTGCTGGCAGATAAGATAACTGCCATCTTTGTCCCGATCGTGCTGGTGCTGGCAGCGCTGGTATTTCTTTCCTGGCTGCTTTTTCCCCAGCAGATGCACTATCTGGCGGGGATTATCCACAGCGTTATTCCCCTCAATCAGCCCGCTGAGGGCCTGGCAGCAGCGCTGATGGCCGCCATTGCCACGCTGGTGATTGCCTGTCCCTGTGCCCTGGGTTTGGCCACGCCTACCGCTTTGATGGTGGGCAGCGGAATCGGAGCAAATAGTGGCATCCTGATTAAGAGTGGTGAAGCCCTGCAACGCATGCGGGAGCTGGATGCGCTTATTTTCGATAAAACCGGCACGCTTACCTATGGCAAGCCGGAACTGATCAAGATACAGAGCCTGGAAGGCAGCGACGATGCTAATCTGGCCCTGGCCGCAGTATTGGAATCTGCTTCCGAACATCCTTTGGCACATGCCATTGTGCAAGCGGCAAAGAACCTGCAGCTCCCCCAGCGGGAGTCCTTTGTGTCCATTCCCGGCAAGGGGATCAGCGGCGTTGTGGAAGGCAAAAAGTGCCTGGTAGGCAGCTATAACTACCTTCAGGAAGAGGGTATAGATAATCTGCGCCAACCCGATGCCAGGGTGAAGCACGGCACGCAGATCGGTTTGGCCGTGGATGGAAGGCTTACAGCCTGGTTCTATCTGGCGGATACGATAAAAGAAAACGCCGTGCCGATGGTGGCAGAGCTGAAAAAAAGAGGCATCACCACCTATCTGATCAGTGGTGATAATGAAACCAATGCCCGGGTTATTGCCGAAGCTTGCGGCATCGACGCGGTGCTGGCCAACGTGCTGCCTGCCGATAAGGCCACCAAGGTGAAGGAACTGCAAGCCAGGGGCTTGGTGGTAGGGATGGTGGGGGATGGTGTGAATGACGCCCCAGCCCTTAAACAAGCGGATATTGGCTTTGCCATGGGACTGGGCACAGATATTGCCATCGAAGCGGCCGATATCACCCTTCTAAGAGGCGATCTGAACCTCATCCCCATGGCAATCAAGCTTTCCACCCAAACCTTCGCCAAGATACGCCAAAACCTCTTCTGGGCCTTTTTCTACAATCTCGTGGCCATCCCTCTGGCAGCTTTCGGAATTCTGCACCCCGTTGTGGCGGAAATGGCCATGGCCATGAGCTCCGTAACCGTGGTTTCCAATGCCAATCTGCTGAAGCGAAGCTGGAAGAGCGCTAAATAACTTATTTATGAAGGATTAAGGCTCTCATCCAAACCTGGTGTAAGGCAATCGTATAACTCTTAAACCTGAATAATGCTATTGGAGTTCATGAGGCCAAGATAATTTATTGCTTTTAGCTAACTTATATGGCCTCATGGACTTCAAAAGCATGCAGAAATTTATGCACGGCTTGAAGTCC
>JAGOGT010000027.1:0-7790 GCA_017996595.1 Candidatus Cloacimonadota bacterium | reverse complement strand
GGAGTTCATGAGGCCAAGATAATTTATTGCTTTTAGCTAACTTATATGGCCTCATGGACTTCAAAAGCATGCAGAAATTTATGCACGGCTTGAAGTCCAAACCGCCCATAAGATATTTAATAAGATATATTTAGTTTAGGCGGTTTGAACTCCAATGCCTTAATTGGGTTAAAGTATGCTACATAGTCACTTATCATGTGATCCCCATGTGACCACCGGGCAAATACATGGGCATCACCTGGGCAGCGCATGGAAATTAAGAATGAAAAATGAAAAATGAAAGCTGCGTTACTCATAGCTCGTAACTTGTAACTTGTAGCTCGTAACTTGTAGCTCGTAACTTGTAACTTGTAACTTGTAACTTGTAGCTCGTAACTCCCTATATCTCTTCCGCCTCCTGGCCGTAGATTTCTTTGAAGCGGGCGTTATCTATCTGGGTGGGAAGCCCTTCGAAGACGTTTTTGCCGTCTTTCAAGGCCAGCACCCGGTTGCCGTAACGGCGGGCCAGACTGAGAAAATGGAGCGAACAGATCACGCTGATGCCCTCGCGATTGATTTCCCCCAGATATTGCATAATGGAATCGGCAGTGGCAGGATCAAGGCTGGCTACTGGTTCATCGGCCAGAATCAGCAGCGGATCCTGCATCAAGGCCCGGGCAATGGCTACGCGTTGCTGCTGGCCTCCGGAGAGGTGTTTCACCTGGATTTGAGCTTTTTCCTGTAGTCCCACGCGCTTCAGGCAGATCTGCGCCTTGTCATAATCATCCTTGTTAAATGGGGATAGCGCATGATGATAGCCCAGCCTGCCAGTGAGTACATTGGTAAGCACACTGAGGTTTTTTACGAGATTAAATTGCTGAAAAACCATGGCAATCTGCCGCCGGTAGTTTCGCAAAGCGCTGCCCTGCAGAGCCAGAACGTCCGTTCCCTGGAATTTGATTTCGCCCCGGGTAGGTTCGATGAGGCGGTTGATGCAGCGCAGAAGGGTGGATTTACCGCTGCCGGAGAGGCCTAAAAGGATTACAAAATCGCCCTGGGAAACGCTTAGAGACAGCGCATCCAGGGCAAGGGTTTTGCCATCGTAGCTTTTATCCAGCTTGCTTACTTCCAGAAATTCAGTCACTTCAGGCTTCATTTCAGCAGGGAAGCAGGATCCATATTCATGGCTTTGAGGGTGCTGCGGACTACTTCATAATCTTCATCTTTGGCATAATCCAGGCCGTCGATATCATAGAGGGCCTTCAGCGTGGTTTTCCCCTCGCTGCTTTGTGCGAAATCATAGAGGGCTGCCACCACCTGATCTTCCATCTCGGGAGGAAGATCGCTACGGAAGGTAACGGTGTCGTTGGGAATCCAATCTGTATAATCCAGAATCCTGATCTTTTCGAAGATATCGGGATAGGTGCTGAAAAGCTTTTCACGGGCATCCATAGGAATACCCCTGGCATCGGGTGGCGACCAATAAGTGCAGGCTGCATCGGCTCTGCCGCTATAAACGGCCAGAATTGCCTGAGGATGGCCTCCGGCAAACATGTGGTCTTTGGGCACGATATTCTTTTGCTTCAGCACTGCGGAAGGATAGATGTAGCCGGAGGTGGAAGCGGCATCGGTGTAGGCCAGGATTTTGCCATTCAGGTCTTCGAGGGTTTTGATCGGCGCTTCGTTTTTCACCACGAATTGACCCCGGTATTTATTCAGACCGTTACGCACCGTCATCAGCCGCACCTGTGCATTATATTTCTGTTTGGCAAGCACATAGGCATAGGTGGGCAGCCAGGCAATATCGGCCTGGTAGGTGCCCAAAGCTTCGATCACCGCGGCGTAACTGGTGGGCACGGCAACTTTGAAATGCAGGCCTGTTTGCTTTTGCAAAAAATCGGCAATGGCCTCTCCGCTCTGCACCACTTTCCCCGCTTCCAGGGAGGGCACAAAGAACATCTTGATGGGATTCTGCTTCGAGCCAAGCTTTTTATTCGCCTTGGCCAGGCGGGAATCCTTTCCGGTGCAGCCGAAGAGCAGCAACACGGATATAAAAATGATCGCTAGTCTTTTCATCGGAGTAGCATCTCCTTTCTTCTTGCATTGGGGGCATTCTTTTTGAACAAGGCACTAAGGGTCAAGCAAAAATTCATGAACATGGGAAAATGACCTCACATTTGTCTGCAGCCCTACAGCCGATCCCAATCTTCAAAAAAGGGATCCACCACCACGATGGGATTCTGCCAGGCAGCTTTGAACCGGGCATGATCTGCGCCATCCAGGGTTTCACCTTCATGATTGAAGATATTGCCAGGGATGATGATGGTGTCATCAGCTTCGGGATGCAGCTGGGCCTTCAGGTCAGCAAAGGTGATGAGGCCGCTAACGCTGATCTGTTCACCCAAAAAGTCGTTGCGAATGGCCTGCACTATGATCTTTTGATTCTCCAGGCGCCGGTTCAATTCGCCAGCCAGGGAACTGATAGTGGCAAAGGCGCTGGCGGAAGTGGCGCAGAGAAAATTGCCGGGTAGCTTGCGCAGTTCTTTCAGGATGCAGCGCTTTTGCGCCCGGAAATTCTCCAAGCTGAGCCGCAGCATGCCGATGCCATTCTCAAGCTGGGGATAATCGTCGTAAAAATCAGCCTCTGGTATGGCACGCTGCGCCATCACATAGAATTCATCCGCAGGATATACGATGCCGGAATCGTGGTTGCAGCGAATCTGTTCCACCTGTTCCAGAAGCTTGGCAGCGGCATCCTTGCTGAAGGGGGTAAGACTGCTGAGGCCCTTCCGGAAGCGGGTTAAACCCACGGGGACAATGCCGATGGACAAGATATCCAGCTCGGAACTCAGCAGTTCGTTAAGCGTTTTCTCCAGCTCCAGGCCGTCATTATAGCCCGGCACGCACACAATCTGCAGATGAAAACTGATTCTGCCCCGGCTGAGGCGTAGCAGTGCTTTCATCACGTCCAGATCGGCACTATAGCGCATCATCGCTTTACGCAGGCTGTTATTGGTGGTGTGCAGCGAAATGTAGAGAGGATTGATGCGCTGATCCAGAATGCGCTGATAGTCCGCTTCGCGGAGGTTACTGAGGGTGATATAGTTCCCAAAAACGAAGGAATAAAGGTAGTCATCGTCCTTGGTATAAAGGCTTTGGCGCAGTCCCGGAGGCATTTGATCGATAAAGCAGAATACACAGCTGTTATCGCATTCCCGCATCTGATAGGCTTCCGGTTCGATGCCCAGGCTGCGTCCCTCGGTTCTGGTTATCCTGATATGGCGCAGCGCGTTATCTGGAGTGGTAAGCTCCAATAGCAGCGGGCTATCGGCCCCATAGAATTCCAGATCCAGAAAGTCGCGAATCGGATGCCCATTGATGGAATTTAGCAGCGTTCCGGGCTGCAGATGATGCTCGGCAGCCAGGCTGCCTGGTAGCACGCTATGTATGACTATGGCCATAGCTGTTCTCCCTTTGCCGGCATGGTGGGAACTTCGATGAAGAATTGTGATCCCTGCCCCGGAGTGCTGAGACACCAAATCTTCCCTCCCATCAGCGTAACGGTCTGTTTTGCCAGGCTCAGCCCAATCCCCAAACCCTCATAGGGGCGGGTGATGCTATTATCGGCCTGTTCAAAATCTTCGAAGATATAGGGCAGTAATTCCGGAGCGATGCCGATGCCGCTATCCGCCACTTCCAGAAATAGAAACAGGCCATTATCCCGTCCCTTCCGAAGCGACATCTTCAGGGAGATAAAGCCCTTGGAAGTATATTTCAGGGCATTGGAAAGCAAATAGCCCAATATCCGCTCCAGCTTTTCGCAATCGAAATACAGCTCTGGGATGTCTTTTTCGCAATCCAGCACGGGCTTCAGGTTCTTGGCCAGGATTTGCGGACGGTAGTGATCCCACAGCTTGCCGGCAGTTTCCAGGGGCTTGCAGCTAATGGGATTTAGGGTCATCTTGCCTGTCTGCAGGTTACTGAGATCCAGGAGGTTATTGATGATTAGCAGTAGCTTTTTGCCACTATCCAGGATAACAGATACATAATCCTGCTGCTGGGGGCTGAGATTGGTGCCCTGCAGCATTTGCGCAAAACCCATAATGGCATTCATGGGGGTGCGAATCTCGTGGCTGATATTGGCAATAAAATCGCTCTTGGCAGGATGCTGACTGATACTGCCTTCCTTTTCCGGCACAAGGGGCTGCCCGGAATCGCAATCATAGGGTTGCCTCCGGCGTTTGCGAAAGGCGGTGGAACGCCTCATGTATTGCGAATCCTGTCGTAGCGGTAT
Organism: Candidatus Cloacimonadota bacterium; assembly: GCA_017996595.1. Classification (GTDB taxonomy): domain Bacteria; phylum Cloacimonadota; class Cloacimonadia; order Cloacimonadales; family Cloacimonadaceae; genus Cloacimonas. The sequence goes on along the minus strand of JAGOGT010000027.1, from coordinate 3,517 downwards.
TTAAAGCGTTTGATTCCTTCGAAGATGGTGCGCGCCAAGCGGTTTTGATATTCCGGATTCACCAGCAGATGCTCTTCTTCAGCATTGGAGATGAAGCCCATTTCCACCAGGATCGAAGGCATAAAGGCACCACGCAATACATAGAAATTTGCCTGCTTTACGCCGCGGTCATAGCTCTGAGTTCCGGCCACCAGATTCTGTTGAATGTTTCCCGCAAGGCTGTTACTGCTTTCCAGATGCTCGGTCTGGCTGAGGTCGCTAAGGATAAAATTCAGATCGTCATATTTGGTTTTGGCCGCGCTGCCGCCTTCAAAGAGTTCCACCACTTCATTTTCCAGGGCTTCCACTGCCCGCGCATCAGAACTTTGCGCTGTGGACAGATAATAGGTTTCCAGCCCGCGTGCCTTGCTATCCTTGGAGGCATTGGTATGCAGGCTAACGAAGAGATCGGCCTTATGGTCATTGGCATATTTGGTGCGATCCTGCAAGGATACGAAGCGATCGTCCGCTCTGGTGAGCAAAACCGTAATTCCCAATTCCTGTTCCAGCAGTTGTTTCAGTTTCAGGGCTACACCCAGATTGATATCTTTCTCTCTGGCTTTCAGCTTTTTGCCCACAGCGCCGGGGTCTTTGCCGCCGTGTCCAGGATCCAGAACAATGCGCATCACGCGGTTATCCCGGGGATTTTCCACGATCAAGAGCTTGCCTTTCACCTCCACGGTGTTGCCAAAATGCAATTTCAGGTGCTGAGTAACGAAGAGCGAGGGCAGATATAGCTTTGCGCCTTTGCGTTTAAGGGGGTAAACCATGGAGAATGATTCAGTTTTGAAGCTGTAATAAGGCGAATTCTCCAAGAAGATAAATTGCTCGTCATACACATGCAGATACAGCCTGCCATCGCTGCGGTCCTGACGGCAGATGGATTTGAAAACTCCGGCAAAGTCATCCGTTTCCACATAGCGGATGCCGTCGATGGTGGTTTCTGCGATGCTTAGCTGCTTTTTCTGGTCTTTTATCTGCACGTTGATATTGGCCAATAGCACAGCTGCTAGCGCCAGGAAGAGGATTATCGTGAATATTCTTTTCATGCGTTTTGCTCCAAATGGGGGTGGTGAATGCCGATCTCCAGGGGCTTATGCGTATCCTGCCCCTCGTTGTTTGTAAATATGGGAGTCCAGAGTTTTGATCCGGTATCAGTTTGGATAAATACGTTGTTCATGCCCAATTCCGCCGCAGTTTCCAGCGCTTCTTCATATTCCGCATTGCTGATACCCCGATTCAATTCGGGAAAGTTCTGCGCTTTGCCGGCGGGATAATATTGCGCCATCAGGCTGAGATAAAGCTCCGGGCCAAAGGTATCGGCCAGCATTCTGAGGCTGTCATTTATTCCGGCGAGCTTATGTGGCAGCACCAAAAGCCTCACCAGCATGCCTTTTACGGCCATCCCCTGCGCGTCCATTTGCAAATGCCCGCTTTGCCTGAACATCTCTTGCAGCGCCGCTTTCGCCACTTCCGGATAGTCCGCGGCCTGCGAATACTTCTTCGCATAGATGCCATGGGAGTATTTATAATCGGGCAGCCAGATATCCACCAGGCCACTCAAGCGCTGCAATATCTCCACTTTCTCATAGGCGGAGCTGTTCCACACGATGGGGATGCGGAGTTGCTGTCTGACCAGTTCCAAAGCACTGATGATCTGCAGGCTGTGATGCGTGGGCGTAACCAGATTGATATTATGCGCACCCTTGTCCTGAAGGCTGAGCATCAGTTCGGCCAGCGCTTCTGTGCTGAGTTCGGAACCCCAACCCTCGTGGCTGAGCTCGTAATTCTGGCAAAAAACGCAGCGCAAATTGCACCACGAGAAGAAGATCGTGCCGCTGCCTCTGCTTCCGCTTACAGGTGGTTCCTCGCCATGATGCAGCGTTGCCAGATCTATCATCAGTTCTGCCGGAGCGCCGCAATATCCCCTGTTCCGATAGCGATCTATTCCGCAATTTCGGGGGCAGATGGTGCAGCTTTGCAGTTCTTCGTATGGCATCTATGGTCTCAGGACAAAGGCTCCGGGCAATAGTTCGCCGATGGTTTTGATATAAGTTTCATCTTGGCTGGCATAGATCACCCTCAGCTCCGGGGAAAATTCGTGTAATACCTGACGGCAGGCTCCACAAGGGGGGAAAAGCGTTTCGGAATCAACGTAGATGGCAATTGCTTCATAATTGCGGTGCCCTTCGCTGATCGCTTTGAATACTGCCGTGCGTTCCGCGCAAATGGTTAGCGAAAAAGACGCATTTTCCACGTTACATCCGGTGAAGATAGTGCCGTCTGTGCAGCGTAGGGCCGCTCCAACCTTGTATCCGGAATAGGGAGCGTAGGCCCTGGCGGCGGCTTCTTTGGCTTTTTCCAGCAGTATTTTATCTTGTGCGTTCAGGCTCATTAGTCTTTTCCTTATGCCAGTAGTGCCAGGATGATACCTCCGGCGATCACGGAACCGATCTGACCGCCTACATTAACGCTTACCGCAGGCATCAGCAGGAAATTGAAGGGATCTTCCTTTTGCCCCATTTGGTGGATCACTCTGGCGCTCATGGGGAAGGCGGAAATACCGCAAGCGCCGATCATGGGATTGATTTTATGCTTGCGCATGGTATTCAGCAGTTTGGCAAAAAGCACCCCACCGGCCGTATCAAAAACGAAGGCTACCAACCCCAAAGCCAGAATCAACAGGGTTTGCGGCACCAGAAAGAGTTCGCCCTGCATCTTGGAGGCAATGGTGATGCCCAAAAGGATGGTTACCAGATTGCCCAGCTCGTTCTGTGCGGTTTTGCTAAGGCCTTCCAGCACCTTTGATTCGCGAATCAGATTGCCAAACATCAAAAAGCCGATCAAGGCCAGCGAGGCAGGCACAAAGATGCCGGCAATAATGGTGATGGCAATGGGAAAGATGATTCTAACCAATTGGGGAACGTCGCCGGAGTGATAGTCCATGTGGATCATGCGTTCCTTTTTGGAAGTTAGCAAACGGATCACCGGCGGCTGAATGATCGGCACCAGGGCCATGTATGAATACGCGGCCACCGAGATCGGCCCCAACAGATTGGGCGCAAAGCGATTGGCCACATAGATGGAGGTAGGCCCATCTGCGGCACCGATAATGCCGATACTGGCTGCTTCCTTGATCGGAAAACCCATCAGCGCTGCCAGCACGATCGTTACAAAGATGCCAAATTGCGCTGCTGCTCCGAAAAGCAGCATAAAAGGATTCTTCAAAAGGGGAGTGAAATCGATCATCGCCCCGATGGCAATAAATATCAAGAGCGGAAACAGCTCCGTATCTATCCCTGCGGCAAAAAGCACACCGAGCGGACCATGCTGCCCAATCGCCGCAGAAAACGGAATATTGGCCAGAATGGTGCCAAAACCAATCGGCAACAGCAGCGTGGGCTCATATTTGTGCCTCACTGCCAGCCAGATCAACACCAGCCCCACCAGGATCATGATCACCTGCCGGATCTCGAAA
>JAGOGT010000026.1 GCA_017996595.1 Candidatus Cloacimonadota bacterium | reverse complement strand
GGTTGATTGAAGAAACTGAGGATGCCAGCAAAGTGCGGCAGATTAACCGCGATAAGCTTCCAGCCCTCTTTGGCAGCAGATTTCAGAATGGGAATATGCTTCCACTCCGAGGGATCGAGAATGCTGTGCTTGATGCTCCAGCTATCGGCATTGGGAATGCGTTCATTCAGGATGGCCTTGATCTCCAGTAGCGATCTTTGGCGGAAAGCTTCATTGTGGGTAAGCTTCGGAATCCAGGAGATATGCGCCACGCCTTTGATTTCCACCCTGGTGCCACCTGTAACCGATACATTTACGTCTTCACGGGCAGCGCCGATGCCAATCCTTACTTTGCCGCTGCTTCTGGCGATAAAGCGGATATGCTGTGCGGCTTCTGCAGCTTCCCAGGGAGTTAGCATTTCCGGATAGGTAACCGTTTCGATTAGCGGCATACCGAGCCTATCGGCATAATACACGCGGGTATGGCGGATATCGGATACCTCGCGGCAGCTATCTTCCTCGATGCTGAATTGGATTACCCGAATGGTTTTATTGCGGATAGGAAATTCCCCTTCGATGCCCAGAATGGTGGTACGCTGAAAGCCAGTGGGGATGCTGCCATCCAGATATTGCTTACGGGTAATGTGCAGCTCGCCCACGATCTTCATCTTCATCAGCAGGGCAATCTGCATGGCATTATCAAGTGCTTCCCGATTCAGCTGAAAAGGCGGCGTATCATCCACTTCATAGGTGCAAGCGCTGTCATTATTGATCCGGTAAACAATCTTCTTGCGGGTTTTAAATTCCATCAGCGCGGTGCCATCATAGCCCCCCAATTCCGATAAAGTAGGGCGCATGTGGCGGACAATTTCCGCATCGAATTTTTCAAAATCATGATATATGCCTGCCGGACAGCGGCAAAAGAGTTTTTTCTTGGTTTTTAGCTGCTGGTGTATTTCCAGGCCGCACTTAAAACCTATTTTTTCCCATGTTTCGGCACTTGCTTCCGCCAGGGGAATCCATCCCACCAAATCTTTGGTGTTCAGCCAGTTTTGATAGTTACTGTTATCCATCGCTTCATCCTGATAATGTTCTTTGGATTCAGTCCTTTTTTTAAGGCGCTTTTTGTCCAGTAAATAATCTTGGCTCAGGAGAGGGGTGAAGCTGAAATTCAGTTTAAATTGGTATTATTGCGGATGCCTTTATCGATCAGTTCGATGGTATCGTGCATGGAGGGCACGTCGGAGAAGTACTTGCTGTAGATTATCTTAAGAGTATTCTTATTATCTTCCAGACTGGATAGATCGGGCAGTTCATACAGCAGATCCAGATTCCCGCTGGGAGTTACCTGCGAATATTCATAATCCACGGTGCGAATGAAATTGCCATCACCGTCGAACAAACCCAGAATGAAATAGCCACTGATCTCCACCGGCAGTTTGTTATTCAGGGTTACATACACATCCGCGGGATGGGGCATCTTGTGCAGGTCATAGAGGAAGAATTCATCTGTTTGCACGGGCTCGATGAAGATTTCGCTCTGCAGATCAAAGGCCGCTTCGTCCAGCCAGTTACCGGAATAAGCCCGGGCAGATTTGAAACCCCCAAAATAGCTTAGGGTGCGCTCCTTGAATTCATCCATACCCGGATCGTTGATCACATAGGACGAAGCTTTATCGTCCGGCCCGTCCTGTTTCACCACCAGAACCCAGTGGCTACTCCGTCCGGCGACCTTCACGATCACCTTATTGCCTTGTTTCATGTGTCCGGAAAGGAATTCCCAATCGTTACGCCTGGTGCTCTGTCCCACCAGTTCCAGTCCCAAACCCTTGCCATCGATCTCACCGGGAATTTGCCAGCGCATGTCAGAGCCCCGGTAACCGCCGTTTTGTCTAAGCCACTGGTTCAGCTTATCGGGCGTCATGTGTTTATTCGTGGCTTCGGCATTCAGGAGCATGGAGAGGCAGCTGAGCACGCATCCGCTATTGCCGATGGAGCTTCCACCACTTCCCAAACGGTCCTGATTCCAACGGGAATCACTCTGGGAATACCAGTTAAAACCACCTGCGATCATGGGATACACAACCAGCAGGCAGCACAATATTATCGTTATTTTTTTCATATGCTTCTGCTTTGTTTAATTGTAAAGATAAGAATCAGTTACTAAGTCGTTGCCATCATTTTCTAATGTCTCATCCTGTCAAACATTTTTTCCTTGCCAAATATTTGGCTTCCTTAATAGTGGCACCTAAGAAAGAATACCTGCGGTGAGAGATAAGTTCTGGCACTAAAGGTGAAAGCCTTTTCTTCACCTCTTTTGTGCCTCTTTTTCCCCCGCGCTTAGGAATATAAATGGAACTGAAGCGTCATATTGTCAGCATCATTGTGGAAGACCTGGAACACGCCTTCCATCCGGTATCGGAACTTCTCCATAACTATGCCCAGCATATCCTGATGCGGGTAGGCTACCCCATGCGCGATATGGGAGTTTCCGTAATCTTTCTCATCATGGAGCTCGATACCACCCGTATGAGTGCTTTTTCCGGCAAACTGGGTCAAATCCCTTCCGTAAAAGTAAAAACCACTACTTTAAAAATAGAACCAAGGAGCAATTCATGAAAATGAGTATTGAAGGGCTGAAGTCCTTTATCCCCACAGAGAAAATCCACACTCTCCTCACCGAGCAGAGCCACCCTTCCGAAAGCAGAATCAGGGAAATTATCGCCAAGTCCCTGGCCAAGAACCGCCTCGATCCGGACGAAACAGCCGCCCTGATCAGCGTTAAAGATCCTGAACTAAAGCAGCTTATCCTGGATGGCGCCCACGAACTGAAAGAACGCATCTATGGCAACCGCATCGTACTTTTCGCTCCACTTTACGTGGGCAATGAATGCATCAACGACTGCGTTTATTGCGGCTTTCGCATCTCCAACAAAGAATGCCACCGTGCCACCTTATCCAAAGACGATCTTATCGCCGAAACCAAAGCTTTGGTGGAAACGGGACACAAACGCCTGATCATGGTGTATGGCGAACATCCCATGTATAGCCCCGAATACATCGCCGAAACAGTGCGAACCGTGTATGACACCAAGTATAAAAAGGGTGAAATCCGCCGCGTGAATATCAATGCTGCGCCCATGGATATCGAAGGCTTCCGCACCGTGAAGTCCGTTGGCATCGGCACCTATCAGATTTTCCAGGAAACCTATCACGAAGAAACCTATAATAAACTTCATCCCAAGGGCCCCAAAAGCAGTTTTCTGTGGCGTTTGGATGGGCTCGACCGTGCCATGCAAGCCGGGATTGACGATCTGGGCATCGGAGCGCTGATGGGACTTTACGATTGGCGCTTTGAAGTGATGGGCCTGCTCTATCACACCATTCATCTGGAACAGCGTTTTGGCGTGGGTCCGCACACCATTTCCTTCCCGCGCATCGAACCAGCCAATGGCACTGATTTTGCCACCCATCCCCCCTATCAGGTTTCCGATGAAGATTTCAAGCTCCTGGTAGCCATTCTGCGCCTCAGTGTTCCTTACACGGGAATGATTCTCACCGCGCGTGAGCCCATCGCCGTGCGCAATGAGATTCTCCGCTATGGTGTTTCCCAAATCGACGCCGGCAGCAGCATTGGCGTGGGCGACTACTCCCACAAAAATGAAGAATCCCGCAAGAAAAGCCAATTTGTTTTAGGCGATACCCGCAGCCTCGATGAAGTGATCTATGAGCTTGCCAAAGGCGGCTACATACCCTCTTTTTGCACTTCCTGCTATCGTGCGGGACGTACCGGAGAGCACTTCATGGAATTTGCCGTGCCGGGCTTCGTTAAGCGTTTCTGCACCCCCAATGCCCTGCTCACCTTCGCGGAATACCTCTATGATTTCTCCAGCGATAAAACCCTTGCCGCAGGCTTGGAGCTGATAGAGAATGAAACTAATAAGATTCAGGATGCAGCGATGCAGGCCTCAGTTCGCGATAATCTGGCCAAAATGCAAGAAGGCAAGCGCGATCTGTTCTATTAAGTAAGCTCTTAGATAAGAGCTAAATTAACGGCGCTCGCATGATGCGCCGTTTTTTTTTGCCCTATTTCTAATCAAGTGGGTTGCACGCCCTCAGCCTTACTCATTATCCATGCGGTGACCATGCGACCACCATGCACTTGCCTGGGGATCACATGGTCATCTCATGATAAACCCAATTGAGGCATTGGAGTTCAAACCGCCAAAACTAAACATATCTTATTAAATATCTTATGGGCGGTTTGGACTTCAAGCCGTGCATAAGTTTCTGCATGCTTTTGAAGTCCATGAGGCCATATAAGTTAACTAAAAGCAATAATTTATCTTGGCCTCATGAACTCCAATAGCATTATTCAGGATAAATGTTTCTATAGCAACACCATCGAGGCTTATGTAAGTAACCTGGGGCTTGTTCCCCGGTAGCTGGCATTTCTGATAAGTAGCCTCACAGTCATGTCCCTGGGGAAAGCGCTAATACGATCGCATTGCTCATGATCTGCGGATGGCATCCGAATCAGGCATAAGCAAGAGATATGGTTCTGCCGGCAATGGCCAAAAAAAAGTTCCGCTTGACACAAAGCCTGCGCTTTTAAAGAGGTTTAGGTAATAGAAAAATAAATCCATGGAGGAAAAATGTCCGCAAATCTTGTTTACGGAAATGTCAGCAGCCGCGAAGCGATTGAGCTGGAAGAGAAGTATGGAGCTCATAATTATCATCCGCTACCGGTAGTTCTGGCCAAAGGTGAGGGAGTATTCGTGTGGGATCCCGAGGGAAAGCGTTATTATGACTTCCTTTCGGCATATTCCGCAGTGAATCAGGGACATTGCCACCCCCGCATCATTCAGGCTTTAATTGATCAGGCCAAGGAGCTTACCCTTACCTCCCGCGCCTTCTTCAATAACAAGCTTGGCGAATACGAAAAGTTCATCACCGAGTTCTTCGGTTATGATATGGTTCTGCCTATGAATTCCGGTGCGGAAGCAGTGGAAACAGCAATGAAGCTAGCCCGCAAATGGGCTTATAACGTTAAGGGCGTGGAACAGGGCAGTGCGATATTGATCTTTGCCGAGAATAACTTCCACGGCCGCACCATTTCCATCATCACTGCCTCGTCCGATCCCGATTGCTACGAGGGCTTCGGGCCCTTCACCCCCGGCATCGTGCGCGTCCCCTATGATGATGCCGCAGCCCTGAAAGCCTATCTGGAAAAGAACGGCAAGCATGTAGCCGCCTTCATCGTGGAACCCATTCAGGGTGAAGCAGGCGTGTTCGTGCCCAAAGATGGCTATCTGAAAGATTGCTTTGACCTCTGCAAAGAGCATAACGTACTTTTTGTGGCCGATGAAATTCAAACCGGTTTGGCCCGCACGGGTAAACTGCTGGCCTGCGATTATGATAACGTGCGCCCCGATATGCTGATTCTGGGCAAAGCCCTGGCCGGTGGTGTGTTACCTGTATTAGCCGTTTTGGCAGACAAGGACATCATGCTGCAGATCAAACCCGGACAGCATGGCAGCACCTTTGGCGGGTTCCCTCTGGCCTGTGCCGTGGCAAAGGCCTCGCTGGAAGTGATTCGCGATGAGAAACTGGCCGAGCGTGCTTATCAGCTTGGTGTAGGTTTCCGTGCCGCCTTGAATAATATCAAGAATCCCATGCTGAAACTCGTGCGCGGCAAAGGCCTTCTAAACGCCATCGTGGTGGAACCCAAGAACGGTCAGGAAGCCTGGGATGTATGCCTGAAACTGCGTGACAAGGGTATCCTCTGCAAGCCTACCCACCGTCATATCATCCGCCTGGCTCCGCCTTTGGTGATCACCGAAGCGCAGCTATTGGAATGTGCCGGGATCATCGAAGACGTCTTCAATGAGATGTCCTGATATCAATAATAAAGTTACAATCAGGGGTGGTATTGCCACCCCTTTGTTTTTAAAGCTGTTTGAAGTCCAAAGCGCTTTCATACAAGGATTTAAAGGTAACAAATGGGAGAGCGCTTTGAACTCCAATCAGCTTGAGGATTATTAATGGATAATTACGCCAGTTTCAAGAGTGGCTTTGTGGCCATCATCGGCAAACCCAATACGGGCAAATCAACCCTGATGAATCGCATTTTGGGGGAAAAGCTGTCGATCACTTCGCCCAAGCCGCAAACTACCCGCTATGCGATCAAAGGCATCTGGAACAGTCCCAATCAGCAGATCGTTTTCGTGGACACCCCGGGTTACCTGAAGCCGCGCTACACCATGCAAGAGCGCATGCTGAGGATTTGGTATGAGGCCTTGAAAGATGTGGATCTGATCATCTTTCTGGCGGATATCAGTGAATTTCCCAGCGATTATGACAAGGAAGTGCTGGAATATCTGAAATTTCTGAAGAATCCTCAATTGGCAGTATTTAACAAAAGCGACCTGGCCAAAGAGGGAGACTATGAGAAGGCCATTACCCTGCTTCCGGATTCCATCACCGAAACCCTCAGCGTATCCGCCCTAACGGGAGACAATATCCCTCAGCTCTTGGAAACCATAGAAAAATATATCCCTTACCATGATCCCTATTATTCGGAGGATCAGCTTTCCGATCTGCCCATGCGCTTCTTTGCCAAAGAGACCATTCGCGAGGCGATTTTCCACCAGTTTGAGCAGGAAATCCCCTATAGCGCCGCCGTGCTGATCGAAAGATTTCAGGAACTACCCGAAAAGTCCGTGATCGATGCCGTGATCTGGCTGGACAGGCAAAGCCAGAAGATCATCCTCATTGGCAAAAATGGCGAAAACCTGAAGAAAATACGTGAATATGCCGAAGCGCAGCTTTCGCAATTTATGGATCAGCAGGTGCAAATCCATTTGTGGGTGAAGGTGAATCCCAATTGGCGGAAAAAGGCGAGTACGCTGAAAGAATTGGGGTTTTAGCACTATAGTGAGCAGGAGTCATTCACCCCTCTGTGAGCAATGATTCTACTGAAAATTACTGGGGATGAAGGACTCATGCGGTCATTATAGTTGTAACTATCTTCGCATAAGTCCTTTACGCCCATGGAACGGGGTGCTATAGCTATAGCAAGGGAAGGTATATATGACTCCTGCTACTTGAGCTTTTTCAGCTTCCATACATTCATAACCATGGATGTCTATGGGTAGCCAATGAACCACTGATGAAATTCATTGGTGGCTAAGCAGTTGCTAACTGGCAAGCAGTTTTGGGGATGTATGGAAGGAGTATGCTGCTTGAAATTCAAGCGCTTTGAACGCAAAGCAAATTTGGCTCTCTTTCAAATTTAGTGGGTAGTATTGGCAAACTGAAGGAATGGAGTTCAAGCGGCTTAAATAACTCTAGACCTTAGCAGTAACTTGAATAGCCGCTTGGACTTCATGCCGTTCGATACTTCAGCTGTTTGAAGTCCAAAGCGCTATTATGCATAGGGATAAGAGCATAAATTGTCTAAGCGCTTTGAACTCCAATCAGCTTTCTTAGTTACGAAAAAGGGCGATCCGAAAATCGCCCTTATTCATCGGTTAACTTTTTAACGCCTAACGCCTAACGCCTAACGCCTAACCTACTTCATCATCAACATCTTATTGGTCTGGCTACCCGCAGCGGTGCTAAGGCGATACAGGTACAATCCCGAACCAACCTGTTTACCATTGGCATCGGTGCCATCCCACACAAGCTGATGTTCACCGCTATTCACATTGCCATTATGCAAGGATTTTACCAACTGTCCTTTCAGGTTATAGATACCCAAATTGGCATAGCCGGCCTTTTCCATACTGAAGGCAATGGTGGTATGCGGATTGAAGGGATTGGGATAGTTCCTCAGGCCTGTGGCAATTCCGGGCATTTGCTGATCGTCATTGGCCACATAGCTATCCGGAGGAGTGGTGGTAAATCTCACTGCCAGGCCTGATGCCAGGGGAGCAGCCGTAGCAGGATAAGTGTTACCATGAGTATATGTTAAACCACGTAACTGGGTGTGATCTTCCACGCCCACGGTGCTGTAATTGGTGGTGGTTCCGGGATTATCCACCGTGTGATATTGGATAACGATATCGCCATCCTGTCCCGCCCGGGGATAGAGGATCACCTGGAATTTCTCCAGGGAGGCATTTTGGCCCAGATCAATATTATATTGGTTATAGGCATTGTTCCATTCGATGATATAGCGGTTATTGGCTGCATCATGGTAGTAGATAATACGGATATCATTGAAAGTATCTTCCGCCACCTTCATGCCCTTCAGGTCATCCCAATACGCGGCAACCATTGCATAGGGCCCCAGAGCGGCAGGGATGTAACAATTGTAGAAATCCACCATGGTATTGGGCACAAAGGAAAGCCAGCCATTGGTGCAGAAGGTGAGCGAATTGTAATCCACGCCGTAATACCTGAAGGTAAAGGGCAGATCGATGGTTTTAGAGCCATCATCCTTGTTCAGATACACCGAGCCAAGCGGTCCCCCTGCCGGATCAAGCTCCACCCAATTATAGACAGGCGCCAGAGCATAATCTAAATCGGTGGAATCATAGGCATAGTAGCCATATTCGTCCGGACCGGTGGGATCATCTGTTCCGGGAGTGCCTACAAAGGCTGAATAGTAGCTGATATAGGTGTATCCGGCAGGATTGGTGGCAGTGAATTTAAGGGGAATGCTGTGTCCGTGATAAGCAGCAGCTTGAACCGTGATCACAGTAGTGAACGCAGCGCTTTGTCCGATCTCCAGATTACCCACCATAACCGGTGTTCCCTGGGCAGTAGCTGCGGTGCTGAGGGACTGCACGATGACGCTCATATCTTGCATGGAAGCATTGCCATTATTGGTAAGATCGAAGGTGATATTGTTACTCTGGCCGGGATTTAGCACTCCGGTATGGCCCAAGATCGTGATCTGTGCACCCCCACCCATTAGTTGGAACATATGCTGATCGGTGGGATTGGTGATATTAACCGTGAAAGTGAGCACCTGACCGGGATCGATGGCATTATTGGCATTGAGGACAAAGCTAAGCTCTTGCGTAGCTCCGGCAGCCAGAGAAGCTATGGCTTGGGTGCCATTGGCAATGGTAACTTCATCGTTATTAACCGTTAGCTCCACCGTGGCATTGCTAATCACATCAAAGGAGAAATTCTTGAAGCCCAGGGTAAGGGTATTCTGAGAACCGGGATTGATGAAGGCATTGGCCATGTTGTTACTTACTATTCCCAGTTTGGCACTTTGGGTGGGTAGAAGTTCACGCACCAGGGGAATGTGATCAGCCTTGCTCACCGTCAGCTTCAGGTTTCCGGTTTGATTGGGATCGATGGGCAGAATGGCATAACCATTCGCGATCCTGGCATAACTGAAATCAGTATTATTCTTGGTAGCGGTAACAATGGCCCCATTCAGATTGGCAGCAGTGATGCGAATATGGCTATCGCTTTGGGCAAAGGTAAGCACGCCATGAATAATGATTTCCGGGATGGTTTGCGGAACCAGC
>JAGOGT010000025.1 GCA_017996595.1 Candidatus Cloacimonadota bacterium | reverse complement strand
TAACGTTATTTCATCATAATCATTTTCTTGGTGCTGGTGTAAGCGCCACTCTTCATACGATAGAAGAAGATGCCGCTGGCTACACTGCGTCCCTTGCTGTCCTTGCCATTCCACACCACGTTGTGGGTACCCTTGTCCATCACTCCGTTCACCAGGGTGGTAACCTTCTGGCCGAGGATATTATAGATCTCCAGGGTCAGAGGGCCTTTTTCCTTCAGGCTGAAGCTGATGGTGGTGCTGGGATTGAAGGGATTGGGATGATTACCCTTGAGGGCGGTGATCACAGGATTCACGGGGTCTTCATTGGCTACGGGAGCACCGGTGCCTGTGATGGGAATGGTGGTAACCGGCGCAAAAGGATCATCGGAAGTGATGATCAAATCGCCGCTATACTCTTGTTGCACTGTGGGGCTGAAATTCACATTGATGGTGATGAATTCGCCTGCCTGCAATTGATAATCCAGCGTGTAAACCGGCTGCGTGGGATCGGTGCCTAACCAGAAGGGTTCGGCCGAAGTGATGGTGCCCAGCATGGCTGCGGTTCCGGCGTTGGAAACGGTTACGGGAATGCTTTCGGTTTCGTTGAAATGGACAATGCCGAAATCAATGGCTTGCATATCCACAAGCATGGCAGGAGCTCCAACTTGTTCGCCGGAGCTGGGGAAAACCACATCATCAATCCAGGCACAGTCGCTACCGGCAACGGTTCCGGAATCCTTGGTGTATTCCCACTTGAAGACATTCATTCCGGGTTGCACGGGATAGGTGGCTTGTTCCCACTGGTCGCTGGTGCCGCTCCATTGATTTTTCAGGATGCCGTTGATGTAGAACTTCAGGAAGTCGTAATTCTGCTCTGAGGATACTTTCTTCCAGAAGGAGATCTCGCCGGCCTGGGCGGTGGTATAGTTTACGCTGATGCTGGTGGCAGTGCTATGGGCGATGGCTGCGGAACGAGCCGCATTAGAGCCATTGTAGCTATTGCCTTCGATGCTCCAGGTTCCTCCCATAAAGGCCCAGGGGAAGTTTACGAAGCCATTTTCAAAGCCGTCCATCACCAGTCCCACCACCACAGTGTAGGTATGAGCACTGGAGAACGAGCCATAGAAGGTCATCACGGTGATTTGCACAGGAGTTCCCATGGGGATCTGAGAACTGAAGGTGACGTTATAGATCAGCGAAGCTTCCTGATTCACGGGGATGGAGGTAACACTATCAACAATGGGGGTGATGAGGGTGGAGACCCCATTAACCATCATTGTGGAGCTGATGTTATCCGCCTGGAAGTGGCCATCATTTATAATCGGAATGGTGAAGGTGATGATCTCACCGGCTTCCACCATGCCGTTGTTGTTTCCTTCCGTGTCATTCACTTGCAAGCTACCCCAGGAGATGTTCGGGGCAGCACCCAGGAAGCTGCTATTATAAACTTGTTGATCGCCATTAGTGGTATTGATGGTGATTACCATGGCAACTTCGTGCTGATCGGGGATATCCGCATCAAGCTGAATACTAAAGGTTCCGCTGGGGGTTTCGCCGCCGGCCACCAAATCGGGAAGGCTGATGGCAGGGGTAAGCACGGTTACATAGGGATCGGCGGAACTAACGGCAATACTAAGCCCCGAAGCGACTTCACTGCCGATATTGGCAAGATCCAGATTCATTTGGATCGTTTCCCCATATTGGAAGAGACCATCATTGCCATCAGAATACTGCACTTGATCCAAAACGATGTAAGGCCCATTGCTGGGAAGCACTTGCAGGGTCTGGATATAGGTTTGGTAATCAAAAGCGGCAATGGTGAGGATCATATCCATGGGATTCACCGGAATGGGATCAAAATTAATGGTGGCATTACCCGCGGCATCCGCGATAGCCGTGCCATAGAGGTCGCCATTATTGGTGAGAGTGATCCTGGCATTGGGAACGGTTTGGATGGCGAAAGTGCTCATGCCCAGGAAGATGACGGGATTATAGGTGGCGGTGATGGCCTGGGGATTCTTGGTACGCACCATCAATGAGGCGTCGCCAAAAATAGTCCAGCATTTGTATTCAGAAATTCCACTAGCGCCATATACTTCGATCATCTTGCTAGCGCCATTGAAATAGAGGCTGCCGATGCGATGTTTGGCATTGGCTACCAGGAGGTCGGTAACCTCATCCTGAGCGCGCATGGGGGGATTCCAACCCTGGTTAATGGTGGAGCCCCAGAAAGCTACGGCACCTGTAGGTTCACCGGTAGTGTCATGAGTGGAGCGCAGCCAGGCTTCCGCAAAGCAGGTTTGGCTTACAAAATTGCCATTCACGCAGGCTACGGAAACGATGAAGGGCAGCATATTGCTGTTTGCCAGGGCATTTACGTTGGTAACGCTAAAGCCGGTGGTAACCCAGGTAGTGGCGGAGCCATGGCCGGTGTAATTGCCAAAGCCACGGCCGGCATTGATATTATTGGTAACCATGGTAGCGCTGGCACCTTGAGTTTGATAAATCTGATCGACAGATGTGTAGCCGTAATTAAGGAGATCGGTGCGGATGTTCTCTTGGTGTGTTTGATCGCTTTCGCCCATATCTCCCTGGCTGCCGCCCCCTTCGTTGGAGGCGATGCCAAAGGCTTTTTGCACCCAATCGGCACCAACTGCTATATCACGTTCATAATGAATAGTGCGCTGAACCTGGGTTTGGGCTTCGGCAGAATTGGAAGCGGAGAAACGTCCCACATAGATATCGGGATAGCTATCCCCACCTGCCAGCAGAGCCAGCATGGGATCGCTGCCACCACTCATGATGGGAATCTGGGGGCCATCACCAAAAAGCTGCACGAACATCAGGCCGTTATTCAGGTCATACTGCGCCTGGATATAGGCCTTAAGCTGCGTAGCGGTGGGGCCTGCAACACTGATATCCACTACATCCACGGTGAAGCCAAGCTGCTTTTTCCAGTTAACCCAGGGAATGATGTCGTTATCAAACATGCTGTGCTTAACCACCAGAATGCGGCCTTCTTCGCCTAAAGTGGGGTATTTGGCATCAGCAAAGTTCAGGAACATGTTCTGGTAAATATCCTCAAAGTAACGGGTGTAGGAACTCTTGGGGCTGGTGAGGGCATTGGTCATATCCGTGCCATTGGCTACAAGGGCCAGATTCAGCTTGGTATAGATCCTGAGCGTGCCGGTAGCGGGAAAATATACAAAGGGTTGAAAACGTACCGTGATCCCACGATAATCCCTGATAATAAAGGGCTCTGTGAGATAGGCGGTGCTTTCAGGATAGCTGCCGGTGCCATTGTAGAAATCTGCAAAGCTGTAGGGAACGCTGTCGGGATCGATATCCCTGGTGAGATTCCCTTTGGAAGGAGCAACGGGCATGGGCAATTCTACATATTCACTGCCAAGAACTTGCAACTGCATGGCAGCGGTAGCGGGAATAATCACACTGCGAGCCAGAACGGGAAGCTGCGGTAAACCAGCTTCCAGAGTGAGCCCTTCTTTCTTCATGGAAATCTGGTACCACTGGCTGCCATTGATATTTACGGCATCGCTATAAAAGCTGCCGAGGGTGAACTCCAGCTCCATATTATTTGGGCTGCTGGAAGTAAGCCGGATATCATTGGGATATTGGCTTACCACCACTTGCTCTGCCATCAGCGCTGTTAGCGCTATCAGCAGACACAGGACGAAGAACAATTTTCTCATGGGTTCCTCCACACGAACCTTGATGTTGTGCTTTACTAAATACATTGAAATTACATTCATATTCATAAAATTAAAGGGCAGGCACCTGATGTAAGTGCCTGCCGCTCATATTTATTTCATCAGCATCATCTTCCGGGTAGCAGAGAAACCAGTAGTTTCCATGCGATACAGGTAGATGCCGCTGGATACATTGCGACCGTTATCATCTTTACCATTCCATACGGCGCGGTGGAATCCTGCTTTGCGGCTGTCATTCACCAGGTTGCGTACCAATTGGCCTTTCAGGTTATAGATATTTATCCTTACGTCTCCAGCTTCCTTGGTGGCGAAGCGGATGGTGGTTTCCGGATTGAAGGGATTGGGATAATTGGCATCCAGAGCAGTAGCCACGGGAATGAGCCCGGGATCATCACCGGCAGTGCTGGGAATCACCTGCAGGATAATGGTGGTACTCTGGGCATTGGGATCATTGGAAGTAATGATGAGATCCTCGGAAATGGAGCTTGGTTGTGCAGGAGCATGGTAGGTAATGGCGTAGGTTTGGGTAGCTCCGGCGCTGATGCTGTAAGAGTATGTATCAGGGTGGGTAACCCCATCATAAGTAAGCTCGAAGGGATCAGGAATGGATATAATTCCCGTTAGCTCGGCATTACCCAGATTGCGGATCACCAGATCAGCACTTAGCACATCATTGGATTCTACTTCGTCAAAGACAATTGTTTGGGGAGCGGCAAAGATAATGGGGGTAGTAAGCAGTCCCATGCCGGGTAGGATGATATCATCGATCCAGGCAGAATCACTGCCACCGGTTTGGGAGCCGTCTTTCACATAGGTCCACTTGAAGGTGTGTGAGCCGGTAGTAACCGGATAAGTCATCTGTGTCCAGGCTTGGGTACCGCTCCAGGAACCCAGTTCGACGTTATCGATATAGAACTTCAGGAAATCATAGTTGTTTTCACTGCTTACCTTGCGCCAGAAAGTGATATTACCTGCAGTTTCCACATTCATGGTAAGCTGCAGTGCGGTATTGGCATTATTTCCGATCGTTCCGGATTTGGCAGCATAGCTTCCGCTATGTGCATTGGAGGCACCGGTGACAATCGTCCAGGGAACAGCGCTGTTATTAACCCAGGGAAGGGTGCTGAAGCTATTGGATTCAAATCCTTCGCCCACGGGCCCAATGGGGATCACAGCGTTCGTATTAACCATTTGTGCCCCGGAATTCAGGGCAATACCGATCCCGATAATTTCGCCATTAACAGCTCCGGCGCCGATCATTACATTGAAAGATAGTGGCATCGTACCGCCAATATTCAACGCGGGAATGGTGAAATTGGTAACGTCCAGGGTGGCATTGGGGCTATTTTCCACCAGATACAGGTTTCCCCCGCCGGCATTCATGTGTCCGGTATTGGCCACATTGAAGCTAACGGTTATAGTTTCGCCTGCCACATATACACCGTCGCCATTGGAATCAAAATAAGTGAGATTGCCAAAGCTGAGCTGGGGTGCATTCACGGTCATGTTACGTTCGGTAACCCAGGTATTGGTTCCGTCGGTAACCGTGATGGCAAATTCCACCACATCCTGATCGGGGATATTGGGATTGATGTTTACGCCGAATAGATCGGTCATGGTAACAGTTTGTCCCGCAGGGATATTCGGCAGAGTGGCAGTGGGAGTGGGAATTGCAACCCATTCATTGGTGCTGGAAAGGGTAGCGGTTAAATTCGTAGCGTCCTGAACCCCTACGTTATTGAAAACAAGCGACAGATTCAGGCTTTCACCGGCTTCGGCGATGTTATTATTGCCATCATTGATCACCAATTGGCCGGCCGTAACATAGGGCCCAACATTGGGTAAAATGGCGATACTGGCGATCAGGGGTTTGCGCATTGAACGGGTCATCACCAGAGTGGCGGTTCCCGGTTCGGTGAAGGGAGTGTAATTCAGGGTAAGGATGCCACCTGCATCGGCCAGACCCACTCCATGCAGCACGCCATTCATGGATAGCGCCACATAGCTGTAGGGATCAGCCTGGATATCCATGGAACTCATGCCCAGGAACATCTGGCTGGGAGCTTCATAGGAATTGGCCTGAGGGATGCCCATATAGGGAGCCAGGGAGGGATCACCCATCACGGAATAGATCTCCCAATAATAGTTGATGCGGCTGCTATTGCTGGCTACTACGGCCATATTGCCCATGAAGATCATGCTTCCGGCATTTCCGGCCCAGTCTGCAAAGGGCTCATTATGGTCATGGAACACGGCGTCATAGGCACCGGTACGGTTTGGCACAAAGGGTGAACCGGTTCCTACCACGGGTGGTTTGTAGCCCACGCCCCAGTAGTAATCTTCGTTCCAGTAGGTGCTGTTGGTTCCGCCGATATACACCACGCCACCCTTATTGGGAGCGCGCAGCCAGGCTTCCGCAAAGCAGGTGGCGGCATCGAACTTGCTGGTGAGGCAGCAATTACCTACCACAAACGCACTCTTGTTTACATTGTTAAGATTGTTTACATTGGAGATGGTTACGTTGGGATCGTACCAAATGGTTACATCGCCGTGAGCAGTGTAATTTGCATAGCCCACACCGGCAGAGATATTTGCCAGTATCGCCGCTTCGGAAGATCCGCTAGTGGGATAAAGGTAGGTGTGGCTGGTGATACCGTGGGCGGCATTGAAATAGTTTGTGGTGCCATAATTGATCTGGCCATTGGCATGAGTAGGCCCATAGGTTCCGTCCACGCCGGCGATCATCACCACTTCAGCCAGATAATCATCATCCGGCATGGTGTATTGTTCGTGCATCAAAGTTTTATTCACCTGATTGGTTACTTCCGCAGGGGTGGTGGCAGAGAAGCGGCCAAAGTACATTTCCGGCATGAAGTCCGTGCCCTGCAATCTCACGTAGGTAAGATCGGTGGGATGGGTGCCGGTGGTGCCGTTATTGGAGGGAACCTGAGCCACGTCACCCACGATCAGCAGATAGCTGGGAGCGGGATTTTCCGTGGTGGCGGTATTCCAGATATTTTGCAGATAAGTTTTGATGGCATTGGCAGTAGTGCCCGTAGTGGAGGTGGGAGCTACGATCACATTGTAGCCCTCTTGTATCTTCCAATTCACAAAAGGCTGCATTGCACTCACATAGTTATCCGGAAGGATCACCACGTAGCTCATGGGATGGCGATTCAGAGTAGCCCGGGTGGGTTCAAAATTGAGCAGGGAATTGCTGAAAACAGGCTCAAAGGCGGGAGAATAGGTCTTCGCCTGCAAGGCCCGAGTGGCACTTTGATCACCGCCGCTGAAGCTTACTCTGATCTGGGCATTGTAGATCACTTCGATCTTCTTTTGGGCGGGATTGTAACGCACCGGAACAAAATCCAGGGCAAAGATCCGCACGCCGCGCATCATACCAAGTTCGCTAACCTTAACAGGGGAGTAGCTTGTCCAGCCATCGGCATTATAAAAATCGCGCTGTACTTCAAAAGGCAGGTTGTTCATATCCGCGCTCTTGCTCACCGATTCCTGATAAGGCATGAGGGGATAATTCACTCCTTCGGTGGCCAGATCAATGGTGCGTTGCTGGGAAGTGGTGAAAGTAGCTGAAACGCTGGCACCAAGAGGCACCTGAATCAGCTGGCGCATCAAGGGAAGGGCGGGCAGGCCAGGTTCATTGGTGCTTGTATATTGATCGGCAGCCAGCATCGACCACACGCCTTCCTTGGAAGAAACTTCGGTAATGCGAAGCTCATCGAGGCTGTAGTTAACCGTTAGGCCGTTCGCATCTTTACTTAGCAGTTCCACCCGGGTGGGGGTGCTCTGCAATTGAATTGTTCCCGCTGCGGCAAATAGAGCTGCCGTCAGAATCAGGAACACGAGCATGAAAAATTGTCTTTTCACGTTCTCTCCTTTCGTTTTATAATAATATCATCAATCACTTACACTACTATATCTTTACTCTTCATTATAAAGCAAGAATGAAGCCGAAACTCCAAATAAATGCAAATCTACGCCTTGGATTTACAAGGACAGAGGACACATACCTGCTATTTGATAATAATATAATTTGTTTTTCGGGGCTGGACAAATCCCATTTACCATTACGGATGCGATGCGCAGTTCGTGGGTATGGCATTTGTGATTCGTGGAGAGAGGATCTGGTATAGGCAAGAGAAAAGCAGAGATAACTAACAACCGGGAAGAGGATGCTGCATAATCAGTTGCCATGAGATGCCCATGCGATGCCCATGCAAATGCCCGGTGATCACATGGTCATCGCGAGAACAATAAGAATGGTGGTGAATGGCATAGCTTTCAGACAGGGCTGACACCAGAAACCTGACATCTGAAACCTGACTGTCTCTGCTTTTCTCTGCTTTTACTCTGTGTTAAAAAAAATGGCTCTCTTTCAAATCAAGTGGGTAAGAGGATTCCATCACGCTGATTGGAGTTCAAAGCGCTTAGATAATTTATGCTCTTATCCCTATGCATAATAGCGCTTTGGACTTCAAACAGCTGAAGTAACGAACGGTATGAAGTCCAAGCGGCTATTCAAGTTACTATTAAGGTCTAGAGTTATTTAAGCCGCTTGAACTCCGTTCCTTCAGTTTGCCAATACTACCCACTAAGTTTGAAATAGAGCCAAAAAAAAATACAAGTCTGTCTCCTGTTTGGAAAACCTGTTCATCAAGGCTTCTTTTCTCTTGGTTTGATACTCTGCTTTTATGCCAGGGATAAAAAAAGCCGGCATTAAACCGGCTTGTTAAGATAAGGCGTAGTGCAGCTGGGGCGGTTATTCCTGGGGTAACCAGTCGTCTTTCACAGTAGGTTTTTTCTCTGGGGCAGGATCATCCACTGTATAGCTGCGGTTTGCGAGGTCATAATTCACCTTGATATCCTCTTTGCCAAAGGCTTTGGTGGAGGTGGCGGTGATGGTGAGGGTATCGAACAGATAGCTGAATTTGAAATCTTCAGAATCGAGATTGCCCAGATTTAGTTCTTCCAAGAAAGCGGGGTAGTCACCAAATTCATCTTTCTTTTGATACGCTTCCATGGCGCTCACAATTTTGGTGAAATTGGGCACGATGGCTTCGAATTTCTGTTGGGCTGCAGCTTCGAGGGCTTTATCCACTTTCAGTTGTTTCATTCCGAAGAAAAACACAAAAACAAGCCCCACCAGCATGAGGATCATGATCATCTCAACCAGTGAGATGCGGCTGTTATGCATCGTTGTGGTTTCCTGCTTGGGCTTGGTGGCAGTGTCGTTTTTCATATTATCCGGCATTATCGCCTCCTGGGAATTTATCATTTTTTTTCATAATTTTTAAGGTGCGCTTTTTGTCAAAGGATTTTATCAGAATCCCCAGAAATTGAAGGAGCGCTGGATCATCACCTCGTGGGTGAAGAGATCATCCTGGGGGGTATATTCGAAGGTGTAGCCAAGCCTTAGTTTCCATGGCAGCATCAGGCGTACAGAAGTGCCGTGAGTGATCATCAGCGTAGTTTTCTTCTCGAGGTCGGTGGCCTCCTGAAGTTCCAGTTTATAATCCAGGAAGAATCTTCTGCCCAGATACTTGCTCATGGATACAGAGAGGTTATTCAGCAAGATCGAAGAGCTGAATTGGGCGATATCGGTGCTGAATTGATCGAAATCGGCATAATCGGCCAACTGGCTGGAATCATTGGAATATTGGGTGTAGAGATTCTGGATGAAACCGGCGTTGATAGAAAAATCGTCCAGCTTCAGCTTGCGGCGCATGAAGTTTTCCACGGGGAAAAGGATAGGCGTAAGCAAGGAAGAATCAAGATTTCCGGTGATGAGATTGAGGGCGTCGTCCTGCAGGCCGCCATTATCTTCGCCACCCTCCAGGCCCGGAGCGTTGCTTTCCCC
>JAGOGT010000024.1 GCA_017996595.1 Candidatus Cloacimonadota bacterium | reverse complement strand
TTCTTGGCTACTTCGGTTTCGGCACTGCGGATTAGCTCCTGTTTGGCACGATCGAGTTCTGCGGGGAGGTAACCATGCTGCTTGATGCGGCTGATCTCTTGCAGCAGAGTTTGGAGCGCTGCTTCACTCTTGCCCTCGGTGCAAATAGCTCCCAGGGTTGAAGCAGAGAAGTTTTTCAGCCAATCGGCACTGTAGCCCCAGGCATAACTGAAAGGCGGATCGGGACGCAGCATCAGCTCTTCCATACGGGCATTGAACATGGCATAAAAAAGCTGGCGTTTGAGGTCTTCATAATAAGTTCCGAGATCTTCCACCTTCGGAAAGTGCTTCTTCCAGGTTACCTGGATATTTGTCATGGGCAGTTCCTTATCCAGCACCACGATAGAGCGCGGCTCCGGATTATCCGGAACGGGATATTCCTCTTTGGGGCGTGGATCCGTACGCGCCGGGATCACGCCAAAATATTCTTCCACCATGGCCTTCATCACCTGGGGATCATAATCTCCCACCATCACCACAGTTTGCAAATCGGGGCGATACCAGTCGTGATAAAAGCGGCGTAAGCTGTCGTGCTGAAAAATCTTGAGATTTTCTATGGTGCCAATGGGGTTACGCTTTTCATAGCGTGAACCCGCCATGCGCACAGCATTGATTTTATCGTCCACCCGCTGATCGGCACTTTGTCCCAAGCGCCATTCTTCCATGATAATGCCACGTTCGCGGTCAATCTCCGAAGATTCCATGCTAAGCTGCCAGGCAATATCGCTGAGGATGGAAAAACCTTTGCGCAGCTTAGCTTCATCTTCGGTGGGCAGTTTGAACATATAGATAGTCCAATCATACGTAGTGCCGCCATTGAGGCCATTATGAAAACCCATGCCAATGGAGGTGAGATATTCCACCATCTCCGTGCGTGGGAAGTTCTTGCTGCCATTAAAAGCCATGTGCTCCGTGAAATGCGCCAAGCCCAATTGATCTTCATCTTCATTCACGCTTCCGGCATCCACGATCAGCCTCAGTTCAATTCTTTTTTCCGGCTTGGCATTGCGCAGTACGCAATATTTCAGGCCATTGGGCAAAACCCCTGTAAGCACGTCCGGATCACTCGGCAGGGGCATAGTGGTAAGTTCGGGTGGAATCAATGCACTCATGCTTAGGGTGCAGATCACCATGACTATTAAAAGTAGTTTAGCCTTCATTATCTCTCCTTGGTTTATTTTATCGTTTATTCAGGATCAGCATATATCACGTTAAATTGCTCGTCTTTGCCCAGAATGGTGTTTTCGCCTCCAAAGCCAAGCGGTTCATCCATCCCCGGGAAATACAGCAGCACCGTGTAGTAGAACATGTTATTGGCAACGGCATATTCTCCCCGGTAGAATTTGTTTGTTCCCGGTTCAATATCATAGATGGTTCCCACTCTGGTGTGGGTGAGGGCGGTATGTTTCCATATTTCCGCTTTTTCGATGGGATTGGAGCTGTTATTGGTCACCTTGAGGCTGGCACGATTGGGAATCAGGGGAGCGCGTCTGGTTTCCCCTGCCCGGATTTTTACCGTGGTGCTGTCTGTGGGAATCAAGTGTCCATCCACCTCTCTTTCCAGGGAAAAGGTCTCACCAAAGGCAATCACCTTAAAGCTTTCATAAACCGAGCCGCTCAGGATACTTTCGGTGCCGGTGGCAATCTTGAAGCTTCTCGTTTCCCCTGCCGCCAAAGTAATCAGCGAATCTCCATCCACACTTACCCAGGCAGGATAGGAGCATTGATTGATCACCTCAAAGCTTGCCCCTTTTTCGCAGGCTGAAACTATTAGCAATAGCAGCACAGCCAGACTGATGTAGCAGATATGTTTCATGGCATATACCTCCTCATTTTTATACCCCAAACTATATCTTACTGCTGGTGTCAAGAAGAATGTGAAAATTACCGGCGTCGCGAACTACCCTTGACAGAAACAGCCCCCTTCGCAAACATCGCCTCAGCCTACCACGATAAGGATTAAATGATGAAAGAGCTACGTACTGATCTGGCCAATCTGGCAGAGGTTTTTGCCGCCTTTTTCCCCGCTGCAGAAGTTGCTGCCGCCCAAACCTATTTCCTGAAAACCCTCTCCCTGGCTGCCCATAAGTTTTATAAAGGCAAGATGCAAAGCCTCCCCAAAGCCGGCATCTGGGGCTTCAATTGGTTCAATGTATGGTACACCCCGGGCGTATCTGCGGTTTCCACGGCCATTCGGGATGACCAAACCCAAGCCCGCAAATACTCCAATACCGGCAATCTGGTTGCCGTAGTGTCCGATAGCACCCGCGTTTTGGGAGATGGCGATTGTGGCACGCATGGCGGCTTGGGCGTGATGGAAGGCAAAGCCATGCTGATGAAGTATCTGGGTGGCTTCGATGCCATTGCCTTGTGCATCGATAGCCGCGACGAACATGGCCAGCCTCAGGCCCAGAAAACCATCGACTTCGTAAAGATGCTCTGTCCCAGCGTGGGCGCCGTGAATCTGGAAGATATTTCCCAGCCCAATTGCTATCGCGTGTTAGACGAACTGCGCGAAAGCTGCGATATCCCCGTGTGGCACGATGATGCCCAGGGCACGGCTTGCGTTACTCTGGCAGGGCTGATCAATGCCTTGAAGCTTACTCAGCGCCGCATCGATAACATCAATTGCGTGTTGTTTGGTGCCGGAGCTTCCAATAGCACCATTGCCAGGTTCCTTTTGCAGAGCGGTCTTGATCCCGATAAGCTCATCATCTTCGATAGCAAGGGCGCCCTGCATCCCGGTCGTCAGGATATCCAGGCCAATCCCAGCAAATACCGCCAGTGGGAACTTGCCCAAAAGACCAATCCCCAGCGCCTTGATGGCATCGCCAATGCCCTTAAAGGCGCAGATGTGCTGATCGCTCTCTCCACTCCCGGACCAGATACCATCAAGCCGGAATGGATCAGCCTGATGGCCCCCAAAAGCATTGTCTTCACCTGTGCCAATCCCGTTCCCGAAATTTATCCCTATGACGCCAAGGCTGCCGGAGCCTATATAGTTGCCACCGGACGCGGCGATTTCCCCAATCAGATAAATAATTCCTGCGGTTTTCCTGGCATCCTGAAGGGCGCGTTGCTGGTGCAGGCAAGCAAAATCACCGACAATATGGCCATTGCCGCGGCTCATTCGCTGGCCGCTTATGCCGAAAAACGCGGCATTCATGCGGACGACATCGTTCCCAAAATGGACGAACCCGACGTATTTGCCTATGAAGCAGCCGACGTGGCCATGCAAGCCATAGCCGATGGAGTGGCAGGGCTAAAGCTAAGCTGGGATGAAGTTTTTGCCCAGGCCAAGGCTGATATTGACAGCTCCCGCGCCCTGTGCCAGGCGCTGATGGACGATGGCTATATCGCAGCACCGCCAACAGATATGATCTTAGACGCCCTAAGGCAAACCAAAGCCAAGTTCGGCCGATGAATATAGAGCCAGAAACCTTTCTGCAAAGCGATCCGGCTCCTTCCAGGTATAAACGCATCTGGAAGATCCTGCTCTATTTTGTTAAATTCGGCATCAGCATCTTTATCCTGTGGATGATTGCGCGCAAAATCTCCTTTGCCAGCGCTTTGGCAGACATCCTGAAGTTTTCGCCACTGCTGATAATGGCGCTCATCGGCATTAGCATCGTCCGAAACTGGCTGCAATACCGCAACTGGCTATGTGCGCTGAAGATAAATCCCGGCTATGAACCCGATCATCGCGAGGTGCTGAAAAGTTATTTGATCGGCCTGCCCCTGCGTTTTGCCATCCCGGGTGGACATGCCAGCATCGCCAAAATCTTTTATATATCCAATTCCAGCCGCAGTGCTTCGTTTTGGAGCACGATGCTGGAGCGAAGTTTCCTCACCTGGGCTACCTGGACTTTTGCCTCTGGCGCGGCGGTGGTCTATTTCACGGATTTTCCGCTGGTGTGGCTGCTCATTGCCATGGCGCTGTGCATTATGGCTCCTGAAATTCTGTATCTCACTCTGGGGCTGAAGGATAAATGGCGCCCTTTGCAAAAGACCTATTCCCGCCAGGGTGCCTGGATGATCCTCATTCAGATTGCCTCCACGCTGCTTACCTATCTGCAATACTGGCTGCTGCTGCGCTGTTTTATTCCGCTTAGCTTCATGGAATCGTCCCTGCGGATGGCCCTGGTGCAATTTTCCAATTCCATTCCCATCACCATCAGCGGCCTGGGACTGCGCGAAAGCTTCGCCATCCACTTTCTGAAAGATACGGGAATAACCGCGGAGCAAGCAGTTTCTGCCACCCTGTGCCTGTTTATTATCCAGGATGTGCTGCCGGCGATGGTGGGATTGTGGTTTCTGGTAAAAGGCAAACCGGCAGGAGAAATGAAACATCCAATGAAACATGCAATGAAACATTCAATGAAACCAGAAAGCGGAGCTAAGTAATTAAGAATTAAGAATTAAGAATTAAGATAGCTGGGATATAAGCATATAGCTCTCTCTGCCTGCATTCAGCATACTGTCCATTTGTGCATTACGTCCATTTCGTCCATACTGTCCATACCGTCCATTGTGTCCATTGTGTCCATTTGTGCATTACGTCCATATCGTCCATACTGTCCATACCGTCCATACCGTCCATTGTGTCCATTTCGTCCATTTCGTCCATATCGTCCATACTGTCCATTTCGTCCATTGTGTCCATACTGTCCATTTCGTCCATTGTGTCCATTTTGTCCATTGCCAGGCGCAACACCCCTCCTAAGTCTTTTTCCATGCGCTGCCCATGCGCTGCCCATGTGTTTGCCCGGGGATCACATGGGCATCGCAAGATAACTGTATATCGAACAGCGGTATGGGTGTAATGGACGAAATGGACAGCATGCAACGAAATGCAAAAATCATGTTTCACTTTTCCACCTTTCCACGATTCCACTTCATCACCCCATCACTTTTTTTACATTGACAAATCTCTGCCACGGAAAAACTTGGTTCAAACTATCGTGAATTTAATCAAGGAGATACCGATAAATGAAACAGGGAATTCACCCAAAATATGAAGTAGCCACCGTTACCTGTGCCTGCGGAAACGTGTTCCAAACCCGTAGCACCAAAGGCGATATGCATGTGGATATCTGCAACGTATGCCATCCTTTTTATACCGGCAAACAAAAGATCATCGACACCGCCGGACGTGTGGAAAAATTTAATAAGAAATACAACGTCAATACTGACAAATAGACTAGCAACACAGCTTAACGCCATGTTCTATTCACGCAGAGTGAGGGAAGTGGCGTTTTTCATAGATGTCTAAATCGGGACTGGAGTTCAAGTGGCTGATGTAAGCTATGAGTTTATAAAGAATTTATGAGCCACTTGGACTTCATGCCCAAGGTTCACAGTGAAAAAACTCACGCAGTTGTGAAGTCAACGGCTTGAAGTCCAAACCGCCAATAAGATGTTCAATAAGAAATAGTTAGCTTAGGCGGTTTGAACTCCAAATCCTTAAGTTGGGATTAAAGGAAAAATAAATGAAAGCAAAAAAAGAGATCAGCGTCGGCGGTCAGGCCGTAATCGAAGGCGTGATGATGCGTGGGCCGGAAAAACTGGCTACCGCCATCCGGCGTAAAAATGGCGATATCGAGCTGAAACTGCAGCCCTTCAAAAGCCTCACCCAAAGCAGCAAGCTATGGGGAATTCCGATTCTGCGTGGCTTTGTAAGCCTCATCGAGATGATGAAGATCGGCATCGGCACCCTTACCTTTTCCGCCAGCAGATATGAGCTGGATTTGATCGCAGAAGAGGAAGCCGCGGGCAAAAAACAGAAGCAAAAGAGCAAAACCGCCACGCAAATGGAAGAAATCGGCAGCTATATTCTGGCTTTTGGCCTGGCTTTCCTGCTTTTTGGTCTGCTGCCCTACAAGCTGGCGGATTGGATGAAGCTTTCCAAACAAGATTTTTATTTTAATCTCTTTGCGGGCGTGATCCGCATCATATTTTTCGTGCTTTACATCTATCTGATCTCGCTGATGAAGGATATTAAGCGTCTTTTCCGCTATCACGGTGCGGAGCATAAAAACGTTAATGCCTACGAGCATGAAACTCCTTTGGAAATAGCAAAGATTCAGGGCTGGACTACCATTCATCCCCGTTGTGGCACCAGCTTTATGTTCTTTGTGCTCTTAACCGGTATTCTCATCTTTTCCATTGTGGATACGCTCGTTTCGGCCTTTATTCTGCATCATCCTGTGCCGGTGTTTTTGCGCCTCGGCTATCATATCCTGCTGATCCCGCTTATTTCAGGCGTGTCCTATGAAGTGCTGAAGTTTTCGGGGAAAAACCTGAAACATCCGCTGGTGAAGCTGATGACCGTTCCCGGCATGGCTTTGCAGCGGATCACCACTCAGCCGCCCGATGACAGTATGGTGGAAATAGGCCTGGTGGCCATGAAAGCCGCTCTGGATATGGATTATAGCGAACACCAGGTAAGGGTGCTGGACTAGAAAATGATCCCTCGAGATAAGATGGCAGCCCTGGAGGCTGAACTCCACGAAACGCAAGAATTAATCAGCGATCCTGCTCTGATCAGCGATGCCCGTAAATATCGGGATGCCCTGCGCAGATTTAAGGAACTGGGAGAGATTTCTCAGGCCTGGAAGCACTATCAGCAGATTGAAACTCACCTCGGCGAACTGAAAGAATTGCTTCCCGCTGAGAAAGATGAGGAAATGGCAGAACTGATCAGAAACGAGATTGCCTCCCTGGAAACAGGGCTGGAAAATGCCGAATTGAAACTGCGTGATCTGCTCATTCCCAGCGATCCCAACGACACGAAAAATGCCATCGTGGAAATCAGAGCCGGAACCGGAGGCGAAGAAGCCGCTCTCTTTGTGGCCGATCTCTATCGCATGTACAGCTATTATGCCGTGTCCAAAGGCTGGAAAAACAGCCTTATAAATGCCAATGAAACCGGTCTGGGCGGATATAAGGAAGTAATCTTTCAGCTTTCCGGCGAAGAAGTATATGCCCTGATGCGCTTTGAAAGCGGGGTACACAGGGTGCAGCGCATCCCCGTTACGGAATCCGGGGGACGCATTCACACCTCAGCAGTTAGCGTGGCGGTATTACCCGAAGCGGAAGATATCGATATCGACATTCAGGAAGCCGATCTGCGCATCGATGTGTATAGAAGCTCCGGTCATGGCGGTCAAAGCGTTAATACTACCGATTCCGCGGTACGTATCACCCATCTGCCCACGGGCTTGGTGGTTACCTGCCAGGATGAGAAAAGCCAGATAAAAAACAAAGCCAAAGCGCTGAAAGTGCTGCGTAGCCGTTTGCTGGATGCGGAGATCAGCCGTCAGGAGCAAGAAATAGCTTCATCCAGGCGTGCCATGGTTTCCACCGGAGACCGTAGCGCTAAGATACGCACCTATAATTTTCCGCAATCGCGGGTAACCGATCACAGAATCAACTTGACAAGCTATAACCTTGATGGATTTCTGGCAGGAAACATAGATGAGTTCATCCAGGGGCTTCGTATCGCCTGGCGGAACGAGAAGGTAAATGCTTAAATGGCAATCGTCCAGATCTTGCTGACCCTTTTTATACTGCTCTTTTTCCTGTGTCTGTCCTTCTTTTTTTCGGGACTGGAAACGGGCTTGATTTCCATTGATCAAATCGCCTTGGAACATGCCGCCAAAAAGAGCAAATCCCGGGCGGAACTGCTGAAATTCCTCCGCCAGCCGGATAAGTTTTTGGGCACCACGCTGATCGGCAATAACGTCGTGAATGTGATTCTGGCCTCACTATCTACCTTCCTGGTGCAGCAAATGCACCACTTTCCGCTGGATGCACGCTATACCTCCCTGGTAGTGGGAACTATCGTGCTGCTGTTTGGAGAGATTGTTCCCAAAACCATCTTCCGCGACCATGCTGAGAAACTGGTTCCCACTGTTTTCCCCTTGCTGAAGTTCTTTTACTTCATTCTCAAGCCTTTTGTGGCGGTGGTTACCTGGATGAATAATTCACTGCGGCACATGCTGCATTTGGATAACATCAACCAATATGACTACCTCACCAAGGATGATCTCACCTTCCTGCTTTCCCAAACAGTTAGCGATGAAGCCAGTGCCCCGCAAATGGAAATGATCGAAGATGCCCTTGATTTCACGGAATTGCTGGCTAAAAACGTGATGGTGCCACGCATGGATATTGTGGCTATCGAAGATAACACCCCCATTGCCGAAATCATCGAAATTGCCAAGGAAGAAGGCTTCACCCGCTATCCCGTATATCATGGCAATATCGACGACGTTATCGGCATTCTGATTATCTATGATATTCTAAAAAAGAGCTGCACTGCCGACATGACTGCTGGCGATATCGTGCATGAACCCCTCTTCGCTCCCGAAAATACTGATCTGGATGTGCTGCTAAAGGAAATGCAAACCAAACACCGCAGCATGGCCATCATCGTTGATTCCTTCGGGGGAACTTCCGGAATCGTAACCATGGAAGATATTCTGGAAGAGATTGTGGGCGATATCGAAGATGAATATGACACCGAAGACGAAGAGCATGATGTGGAACAAGTGGGTCCCAATACCTGGCTTGCCGCTGCAGATGTGGAGATTGACCGCCTGGCTGATGATTATGGTATCGAGCTTCCCGAAGGAGATTATGAGACCATCGCCGGCTTTATTCTGGATAAACTGGAGCGTATCCCGCACCAGGGACAGGTGATTACCCTTTCTCCCTATCGCATTCAGGTGCTGCAGGCCACTTCCAAGAAGATCGTTAAAGTAAAAATACATAAATTGAATAAATAATAAGAGGTTATAATCATGAAGCTGATGGAATGCGTCCCCAATTTCAGTGAAGGCCGCGATAAGAACGTGCTGGATGCCATTGCTGCCGCTATCAAAGGCGTGAATGGCGCAGTACTATTGGATGTTGATCCCGGAGCGGATACCAATAGAACCGTATTTACCATGGCTGGAGAACCCGAAGCGGTGGTGGAAGCAGCCTTTTGCGCCATTAAAAAGGCCAGCGAACTGATCGATATGACCAAGCATCATGGCGAACATCCCCGCATGGGCGCCACGGACGTTTGTCCCTTCATTCCCATTTCGGATATAAGCATGGAAGAATGTGCAGAGTATGCCCGCAAGCTTGGCAAACGCGTGGGCGACGAACTTGGCATCCCCGTATATCTCTATGAAAATGCTGCCAGCAAGGAAGAATGGCGCAATCTGGCCACCGTGCGCAGCGGGGAATATGAAGCTCTGCCCGAAAAAGCCAAAGACCCTGCCTGGAAGCCCGATTTTGGCCCTCACACCTTCAATGCCAAAAGCGGCGCTACTGCCATCTCTGCCCGCGAATTCCTCATTGCCTATAATATCAACCTCAATACCCGTGATAAAAAGAAAGCGCACGAACTGGCGCTTACCATCCGTGAAAGCGGTAAGCCTGCCCGCGATGCTTCCGGCAAATTCTTAAAAGACGCCGCCGGCAACAAGATCAATACCCCCGGCCTCTTCTCACACTGCAAGGCCGTAGGCTGGTTCATCGATTCCTACGACCGCGCTCAGATCAGCATCAACCTCACCAATTATAAGATCACCCCGCCCTACAA
>JAGOGT010000023.1 GCA_017996595.1 Candidatus Cloacimonadota bacterium | reverse complement strand
GTGCAGGGACAGAACGATAACAAGCCCATCGGCTTCAAAACAGACGGGAAGTAAAGCGATAACCTCATATTGATAATAGTCCGGTTATCCTGTAACACTCGCTGAAACCGTTGCAGGTAAGCCCTGGCATTATCTTCACCATGCGATGACCATGTGATGCCCATGCATTTGCCCGGGGATCGCATGGGCATCTCACGGTAAGATACATGGAGAGAACAAGATGCTAAAAAGCAAACTATGTGGCAAGCTGCTGATCGCCATAGGTATATGCCTGTGCATGATATCATGCCAGGCAAAAACTATATCCGGGAAAGTGGTGAAAGTTTCCGACGGCGATACCTTTATAGTGGTGCAAAACAAGCGTGAATACAAGATTCGCCTGGATGGGGTGGATTGCCCTGAAGCCAGGCAGGCTTATGGTAAAAGAGCAAAGCAATTCACTTCGGCACAGATATATAACCGCCAGGTTAGGGTAAGCTACAAAAAGAAGGATCAGTATGGCCGCTATCTGGGAACCGTGTATTATGGCGGGGGCAAAAACCTCAATCACGAGATCCTGAAGGCAGGAATGGCCTGGCACTATAAGCATTATAACCAGGATAAAACCCTATCCAATCTGGAAACTATGGCCAGAAATAAAAGGGTGGGGCTATGGGCTGACCGGCAGCCTGTCCCACCCTGGATATTCAGAAGGTATAAATCCTGATTATGCTTTGCACTTACCTATGATATCATCTAATGTAAGCTGCCGTTCATTCAGAAATTGCTGCAAGCCATTATGGACTTTCGGAACGGTGAGGGGATCGATGAAATTCGCGGTGCCGATGGCCACGGCAGAAGCGCCTGCCCACATGAATTCCAGGGCATCCATCCAGTTATAGATCCCGCCCATGGCGATGATGGGAATTTTTACGGCCTGGGCAGCCTTGTAGGTTAAAGCCAGTGCCAGGGGTTTGATGCCGATGCCGCTGTAGCCTCCGATGCCTTTTTTTATTCTGGAGGCACCGCTATTCCAGTCTATAGCCATGCCCCAAATGGTATTGATGAGGGCTAAACTGCTTGCCCCGCCGGATTCTGCGGCAAGAGCGATGGCGGCAATATCGGTTACATTGGGACTGAGCTTGATGATCAATTCGCGCTGGGTGAGCGGAGCCAGGGTTTTGCAAAGAGTATTTACCACCAAAGGATCCACGCCAAAGGCGATGCCTTCATTGGCCACATTGGGACAGGAGACATTGATCTCATAACCCGCGATGCCCTCTTCACGCTCCAATCGCTGTAAGATAAGGGCGAATTCTTCGATGCTGGTACCCGATAAACTAACGATAACAGGGATATTCAGCGTTTCCCGCAGCTTGGGCAGATTGGTGTCGATGAAGCTATCCAGGCCGGGATTCTGGAGGCCAATGGAATTGATGAGCCCGGCTTCAGTTTCATAAAGCCGGGTGGGAGGATTTCCCACTTTGGGGTTGCGAGTGATGGTTTTGCATACGAAGGCGCCCAGCCATTCCTGTCCAAAGAATTCCAGATTTTCCAGATCGAAAGTTCCGGAGGCTACGGTAACAGGGCTGGCGAGCGTAATGCGGCCAAGTTTGGTTTCCATATTCATTATAGCATCTCCCACAGCACATCCGCGGCGTTGAATACCGGGCCTTCCTTACAGGCGCGGAGATAAGTCCAATCGTTCTCTGTGCCCACGGGAACGGCGCAACCGTGGCAAACTCCGATGCCACAGGCCATATAGGCTTCCAAAGAGGCGTAGTGCTCGATACCGCGGCTGGTGGCGATCGCTGCAATTTGCTTCAGCATGGGAATGGGGCCGCAACTGAAGATCAGATCGATCTGTTTGGAGCTTAGCAGAGCTTCCAGGCCGTCTGTAACCAAGCCTTTGTGCCCGATGGAGCCATCCACCGTCCAAACTTCGTCGCAGGGGAAGATGTCGTCTTGCGAGGCACCGCCATGCAGCCAAAAGATGAGATTGTGGTTGATGAGCTCTTTCTGCAGGTACCAGAGGGGCGGATAGCCGATGCCTCCGCTAACCATGAGGATTCTTCTTCCCGAAACGATGGGGAAGCCATTGCCCAGAGGCCCCACCAGCTCCAGCATGTCGCCGGCTTTCAAGCGCGCCAGAGAAGCGGTTCCCTGGCCTACTTTCTTTATAAAAAAGCCGATGCGTCCGCCGGCATTATCGTAGATGGAAATGGGCTTAAAGAGCTTCGGTAAACACCTGGAGCTTTCGGGATCAGACAAACTGGCATGTGCCCTAAGCTCGAAAAACTGGCCGGGACGGCATTTCTTGCCCAAACCCTCATCCCAGATCCAGAGGATAAAATAGTTGCCACACAGCTCTTCGCGGGAGTATATGGCCCTTTCCTGCAGTACAGGTTTGCTGTCGTTCATTGGTTCAGTCCTGATAGGTAATATTGCCATTACAGATCGTCCATAGCACTCTTCCGGGGAAACTCTGGTTCAGCCAGGGGCTGTTTTTGCTTTTGGAAAGAATCGTTTCCTGGGTAAAAAGGCTTTCTTTATTGAGGTCGATAATCGTGATATCCGCGGGCTTGCCGATAGCCAGCTCGCCTCCGGGGAGATTCATCACTTTGGCCGGCTTGATGGTTAGGGCATCCACCAGCTTTTCCAGGCTTAGTTCCCTGGTAAGCACGAGATGCTTGTAAAGCACGGGGAAAGCTGTTTCCAGGCCGATAATTCCAAAGGGAGCATAGTCAAATTCCTTTTCTTTCTCGAAATCGGCGTGAGGAGCGTGATCGGTGGCGATGCAATCGATGAGGCCGTCTTTCAGGGCTTGCACGCAGGCCAGACGATCCTTTTCGGAACGGAGCGGCGGTTTCATCTTGGTATTGGTATCAAAATCTGCGCAGGCTTCTTCATTCATCACCAGATGGTGAGGGGTTACTTCGCAGGTAATGGGCAATCCGCGCTCTTTGGCGCTACGCACCAGTTCCAGGGATTTGGCAGTGGAGATGTGGGCAATGTGCAATCTAGCCCCGGCAGCTTCGGCAAGCATGATATCACGAGAGATTATCACTTCTTCAGCCAGGCCGGGAATGCCGCTGAGCCCTACCCGGGTTGCCACTTTTCCCGCATGAATCTGACCCTTTCCGGCCAGCGAGTAATCTTCGGCGTGGATGATGATGGGAATCTTGAAATTGGAGGCATAGCGCATGCAGGATAGCATCAAGCGGGAATTTTGTACGCATTTACCGTCGTCACTAACGGCTACAATGCCCCCGCTTTTCATGGTGGCCATTTCCGATATCTCTTCGCCTGCGGAGCCTTTGGTAAGCGCTCCCACCACGTAAACCCTGGCGGAGCCGTGCTCTTTGGCGCGAAGCTGGATGTATTCCACAGAAGCGATATTGTCGGTTACAGGCTCAGTATTGGGCATGGCACATACAGCGGTGAAACCACCATGCGCTGCGGCTCTGGTTCCGGTAAGGATATCTTCCTTGTAGGTTTGGCCAGGATCGCGCAGATGCACGTGTAAATCGATGAATCCAGGGAATACACAAGCACCTTTAGCATCGATAGTTTTATCCGCATTTTGGGTGATTTTTGGAGCAATTTGGGCGATCCTTTTCCTGTCCAGCAAGATATCTTGGGAGCTAAGTTTTCCCTTCACGAGTATTTTGGCGTTTTTTATTAAAATCTTCATTTTCTCATTCTCCTTTTATGCTCTGCCGCCCAGGATCAGAAACATCAGGGCCATGCGCACGGCAACGCCATTGGCTACCTGTTCCACAATCACGCTTTGATTGCTGTCGGCGATCTCGGGAAGGATTTCCACGCCGCGGTTCATGGGGCCGGGGTGCATGATCAGCGCGTTCTTTTTGGCATACTTCAGGGTATCCTTGGAAAGCACATAGTGTTTGCTGTATTCCTCCAGGGAGGGGAAAAGCCCTTCCGTCATGCGTTCCAGCTGCATTCTAAGGCCCATCACCACGTCGGCATCTTCCAGAGCTTTGGCCAGGTCATATTCCACTCGGCAGCCATATACGCTTTCCATATTCCCTGGCATCAGGGTTTTGGGACCGCAAACGGTTAGCCTGGCGCCGAGTTTTTGCATGCCAATGAGGTTGGAACGCACCACGCGGCTATTCAAGATATCGCCCACAATGGTGATTTTCAGTCCGCTCAGATCCCCAAGCTTTTCCCAAATGGAAAAGATATCCAGAAGTGCTTGGGTGGGATGGGCATGACGTCCGTCGCCGCCATTGAGCACGGGTTTGCCGGAATACTTGTGCACCAATTGGGGGCTGCCGGGACTGCTGTGGCGAATGCAATAGAGGTC
The DNA here is from genome assembly GCA_017996595.1 of Candidatus Cloacimonadota bacterium. Taxonomy (GTDB): domain Bacteria; phylum Cloacimonadota; class Cloacimonadia; order Cloacimonadales; family Cloacimonadaceae; genus Cloacimonas. The sequence goes on along the minus strand of JAGOGT010000023.1, from coordinate 5,341 downwards.
AATGCCCATAGCATCGAGGGTATAAACGGTGTCTTGGAGGCTTTCACCCTTTTGAAGGGCGGAGATGGTGGCTTGAAAGCTTACTACATCAGCGCTGAGGCGATTGGCTGCCAGCTCAAAGCTCATGCGGGTGCGGGTGCTATTTTCGATGAAGAGGGTGCAAATGGTTTTTCCACGCAGGGTGGGGATTTTCTTATATTCCCGTAAGTTTATCTCTTTCATGCCCTTGGCAGCTTCCAGGATATACATGATTTCATCATGGGAATAATCGTCGAGGTCGAACATGTTGCGTCCGATAAATTGAGGGTTTGGCGTCATCTTTGCTCCTTTCCAGCTCACTGGCTGTGATTAAAGGTAATGTGGTCATTATATATCAGGGCGAATTTGGTCAAGGAAATTCTGTAGAAAATGCAAACAGCCAGGTCGCAAAAAAAAACTGCGGGAGCAATGTCCCGCAGTTTGTATTATATAACTTGCTTTTATCAGTTACTTTCTTACTACTCTGAAGCCCAGCTTCGAGTTCTTTACCTTGGGATCACCTTTTTCAGGGGAACCCCAGTTACGGAAGGCTACGCGGCAATTACCGGCGGGATCATCCCAGCCTCCACCACGAATGGTGTGCAGAGTTCCAGTGGCAGGACCGGTGGGGTTGTTGGCAGGGCTGCTATTGTAATAGGTGGCAGAATACCAGTCCCAAACCCATTCTTGCACGTTACCGGACATATCGTAGAAACCAAGGCCATTGTCGGCTTTGTTGCCCACGGCATGAGTGGCGGCACCGGCATTGGAATTGTACCATGCCACGTCGCCAGCATTATCGCTGCCGGAATAGAGGAAATCAGGAGTATTGGAGCCACCGCGGGCTGCAAATTCCCATTCCGCTTCAGTGGGCAAACGGTAACCATTGGCATTCATATTCATGGCGGCAGCATTCCAAGTGGTATTATTAATGGAAGGAATGGCACCCCAGTTGGCCGGATTGGTGGAATTACTGATGGTGTAAACGGGGTCCAGGCCTTCTAGCATACTGCGCTTGTTACAATAAACGAGGATGGAATAGAAGCTCACCATTTCCACGGGCTTATTGGTGTCGCCAGTGAAGTGAGAGGGATTGGTTCCCATTACTTCGAACCATTCGGCTTGAGTAACTTCATACTTGCCCATATAGAAAGGTGAAAGGGTAACAGAGTGGGTGGGAAGCTCATCCGCATAACCAGTTCCGGTGGTGCGTCCCATCGTGAAGCTGCCACCGGTTAAGCTGATCATATTGTTATAAACAACGTAAGCAACGTTGCTGATAGCGCTGTTATCCATCTGATCCTTAATGGCCATCGCTTTGATGGTGGCATTATGATCGAGCTGGAAGGGGGTGGTGTAAGTGGGGGAAGTGGCAATGGGATCAGTTCCATCCATGGTGTATTTGATGGTGGCACCGGCAGTGGTGGTGGTGATGGTGATAGTTTGAGCAGTCATATAGGTGCCGGCGGCAGGAGTAATAACGGGAGCGGCACATTGCTCATAATCGATGCTGAGGGTTTCGGTGGCGACAAGGCTATCATCCATGCCGTCCTTAAAAGCGATGGCTTTAACGGTAGTGGTTACAGCTACCACAAAAGGTGTGGCGTACACGGTGGAAGTGGAATCAGGAGTGGTTCCATCCAGAGTGTAGCGAATGGTGGCGCCATCGGTAACGGTGGTGATGGTAACGGTTTGATTGGTACTATAGGTACCGGTAGCCGGGCTGATCACCGGGGTGGCGCATTGATTGGGATTGGTGGACGTATCATCGCAGGATGCCAGAAGCATCAAGGCTGCGACAAGTATTAAGAGTAATTTTACAGCTTTCATATCTTTCTCCTTATACTAGATACTACTCGTGCAAAATCGTTTTCCTGTCAAGTTATTTCGGTGGAAAAACTCAAATGACAGTTTTTTTTGTTTGCTATGTGAAAAATCGTGTTTCCGCTCTTTGGGTACAGCTTCCCAAGACCAATATCGATGCTGTGTTCTGCAGCTCCGGACAGCCTCCAATGGAATCGAGAGGAGGCCGATAAGATGCTGCCAGGCATAAGTTCATTTTGGTTTAAGGAAGCTTTTGGGACAGCAAAAAAAAGAACCGGCCACTAATGACCGGTTCTTTACTCTAAGAGGTGATATTTACATTACTTCGCTGATGATTTTATTCATCATGGCTTTGGTATCAGCGTCGTTCATATAGGACAGGGGGAATCCGAAGAGATAGGAATGGGCGTTATTGTTACTAATTCTGCGGAGGCCGATGATCTTGTCGTTAAATTCGGCGTATTGCTCCGGCGTTGGCGGATACAGAGGGTAGTCCGTGGGCTTGGAACCGAGCCTATAGATAACATCGTCATTTGTAGAAGCGGGGAAGTAGGTTACCGCCGATAAGCCATCCCTGAGCGCAACCGTGGAAACGAAATGCGTGTAGGGATTATTGGGGTCCCCTGAAGGCTCCAGCAGATGTAGATCCGGATATGTTTGCTGACCCTTGGCAATTTGCAAGAAGGCGTTATTAGCCAGAGAATTGCTAAGGTAGGGCAGATTTGGCACGTCGGGAAGTCCCAGATAGCGGATGAAGGTACTGCGCACGCCATTTTTGCTAACCTCACTGAGGATGGAGGAAAGCTTGTGAGTATGGGACAATACCAGATTGCCACCCCAGATCATATATAGAGCCAGGCCGTCGATGTCATACATCAAGTTACCGGTATTGGAGGGATTATCGGAGTGGTAGATCACCAGCTTATAGTTTTGCAGATCGCTGAAGGCGAGGTGTCTTCTTCTGGCATCCATGCGGGTATCGCCGGCACTGGTATCGAAGGTATGCCGGATCATCACCTTGGGGCCATTATAATCGGAGATCATATTCAGGTATTTTTGATTTACCAGATCATCGGGCGAAGTTTGGGCGCTATGCTCATCATCGTCGATAATCAGGATGCCATTGCGGCTGGCAGGATCTTTGTAGGAGTGCAGATGGTATTCCAACACAGCGCCGATGGGATCGACTTCACCCTGCAGGTCTTCGCAGCGCACTTCAAAGCGATGCACTCCGGGCTCGGTAGTAGGCGGAACCGGCAATCCCGTTAAGACAATGGATTGTCCCAGGGGGGATAAAACGGGTACGCGCAGCCACTTGTTGCCATTCTCGTCAGTAGCGATGGAATGAGCGTAGGGCGGGAAATTGTAGGGCTTGCCATCATAACGAAGATGGAAGAAGGTGATTTCGCTGAAATAATTCTCGTTGGTAGTGCGGTCCAAAACCACATCCACTTTCTTGTTGTAGGGGTCTTCGGAGTAGATGGTGGTGCCGCCGGTGGTTACGTTACCATATTCACCCCACCAGCCCCAGCGGATCCAAACCTTGAGATTGGGGGAATAAACAGCGGTGAAATTGCCATGCGTATCCTTAAAGAAAGGCGTGGCAAAGCGTTGGGAACCACTGGTCATGGAATTTGGCAGTACTTCTTCGGTGGTGTCGTCATTCCAGTCTTCATAGTGATAATCGCCCAAGGCATAGGTTTTGGTAGGATAGATCAAAGTTTTGGGACGGTATCCGGGTTTAACCATGAAGGTCATAACGGAATTTGTATCCGGGAGAGAAACCACGCCGGCCATGTCGGTAACCCTGGCCACGATGCGGGTTTGCTGAACCACCGCGCCCACTTCGTTGAGGTCATAGGTTAAAGGCGGATCGGTGTAGCGGGTGAGCAGATATTCCGAAATCTTATGCTGATTCTCGGTATTGTACCAGGGAGATTCGCTTCCCGGAATGATCGCTGAGCCATCGGCATTGGTTTTCATCATTTGGAATTCGTATTTGTAGGGCAGCGGGGAAATGAAGGGATCAGAATCCGTCATGCTGAAATTAAGCTTCATTCCTGAGCCCACGCTTTTGCCATTGGGATTACCCTTGGTGGTACTGAGAGTGCATTTCGGCCGGGCTGAGGTTGTTTTGAAATTACGCCAGGCAGCTTCTGCGGTGATCGCCCCCCGATCGTCGATGGCCACCACTTCAAATCGGTTATATTTGGTGATGGGATTGCCATTGATATCGGCAGAAGGGAAATTGATCACGGCATACTTCTGGGAGCTCCAGATGGTTCTTCCGGCTTCCGGTTGCGAAAGCGGAATAGTTTGATCGGCGCCCTCCAGATAATGGATCACCCAGCCTTTGCCATAGGGTAAAAGGGCCGCGGGGGTGAGGATGCCTTCATCGTCGATGACATCATAACCGGGAGTGGGAACCGGGTTTCCGGCATTATCCAGAATCCTGAAAGCGTATCCGGCGATTATGCCATCAACGTCTTTGGCATTCCAGTAGATACGTTGCTGGAATGTATAGGTGATAGTTGTATCATATGCGGCTGCTACATAGGTGCTGTCCCAGCCTTCAAAAGATGTGATCTCAATGGTGGGCGGGTTATTGGGCAGCCGGCTTCCCGACTTCCCGCAACCGCTGAAAAGCACCACGGTCAGAATCAACATCGTGATGATGGACAAGAGCTTAATACTCTTACTTGGCATCATTCCTCCCAAACATCGGGTAATTATTCATTCTGTTTTCCACTAAAAATAAGGTCGATGTATTCGTCAATAAATTTGTTTATGCCTTGGCTCCTCAAGCTGGCTTTCACCAGATTCAGATAGAGCATGGAAGTAGTGATTCTGCCGATTCCACCCGGAACCGGAGTGATTGCCAAAACTTTGGAGAAGCAAGAGTTATAGTCTATATCCCCCACAAAGCTGCTTTTGCCTTCGGGGCTCTTAACCTCATTAATTCCCACATCAATGAGGATAGAATTTTCTTTTATCATCTCGGCATTAATGAAATTGGGCTTGCCAATAGCGGCAATGAGAATATCGGCATTCTGGGTAATCCGGCGCAGCTCGGGAGTACGGCTGTGACAAATAGTAACCGTGGCATTGGCAAAGGGCTTCTTCCAGAGGAGCATATTTGCCAGGGGTTTGCCTACCACATTGCTCCGCCCCAGGATAACGGTGTTACCCTGGGAGGGATCAATGCCATAATACTTCATCAAAAACAGCACCGCAGCCGGGGTGCATGGCAAAAATCCATCGCTTTCGGCCATAATGTGTCCCAGATTGAGCGGATGGATGGCATCCAAATCTTTATCGGGGGAGATGAGGCTATTGATAAAAGGCTCATCAAAGCTGCGAGGAAGTGGTTTTTGGAGCATTATGCCACTAATCAGGGGATCGGCATTGGCCGCCTCAATAAGGGCTGCTAACTGCGCTTGCGTAGCGTCGTGGGGAAGAGCGCTGAGGGTGGTTTCGCAGCCAAGCTTGCTGCCGCTGG
>JAGOGT010000022.1 GCA_017996595.1 Candidatus Cloacimonadota bacterium | reverse complement strand
ACCGAAATGGGTGATCGTGAAACGGGGCGAATATGGTTCCGTGGCGATAGCGAAAGCAGGGATGTTTTTCTTTCCCGCCTATCCGGTAACTGAAGTAGTGGATCCCACCGGCGCTGGAGATGTTTTCGCGGGAGCTTTTATGGGCTATGTGGCGACATTTCCGGAATTGAAGCCGGAGGTAGTGAAGGAAGCCATGCGCTATGCAACGGTGCTGGCTGCCCTGAATGTACAGAATTTCAGCATCAGGGGCCTGCTGGGAACCACGCTGGATGAGATAAACAGTCTGAAAGAAGAGATGCTGGAATGGACCACCTGAAAAAACCGATGGATTACAAGGCTGCCGGAGTGGATATCGCTGCCGGGGAAGCTGCCGTGAAGGCTATTAAAGATAAAGTCCGCAGCACCTATAACAAGAACGTGCTGGGGGATTTGGGAAGTTTCGGGGGTTTGTATCAGATCGATCAGGCGGCCTGGAAACAGCCGATTCTGGTATCGAGTACAGACGGGGTGGGAACCAAACTCCGGGTAGCGATTATGGCCGGTGAATACGGTACGATCGGACAGGATCTGGTAAATCACTGCGTTAATGACATTCTGGTTCAGGGTGCTTTGCCGCAATTCTTTCTCGATTATATCGGAGTGGGGATTCTGGAACCGCACAAGATCGAAAAGATCATCGACGGTCTGGTGAAGGCCTGCCTGGAAAATGGCTGCGCTTTGATCGGCGGAGAGATGGCAGAAATGCCCGGCATCTATCAGGCGGAGGATTTTGATCTGGCCGGTACGATAGTAGGAATGGTGGAAAAGGAACAATTGCTCCCCAGAAATAGCATTCAGGCCACAGACATGCTGGTGGCCCTGCCTAGCAGCGGATTGCACACTAATGGCTATTCGCTGGTGCGCAAGATCATTTTTGAGATGAACAAACTAAGCCTGGATGCCTATATAGAGGAGTGCCAGGCTACGCTGGGGGAACTGCTGCTAAGTGTGCACCGCAGCTATTTACCGGCGCTACGCAGCTGGCTGGCAAGTCCTGCTCTGCACGGTTTGGCTCATATCACCGGTGGAGGAATAGCAGGAAACCTGAAGCGCATTCTTCCTTCGGGAATCGGGGCATGGATAAATCTAACGGATGATAGAATTCCAGCCCTGTTTCACTGGCTACAAAGTGCTGGGAAAATTCAAGATAGTGTAATGCGCCAAGCCTTCAATTTGGGCGTGGGCATGATTGCCGTGGTTGAGGAAAGCTCCGCGGTGGATTTTGCTGCAAAAACCAATGGCTGGATTTTGGGTTCCCTGGAAGCGGCAGCTATCACTGTCCCACAGGTAAGGTTCCTGTAAATGTGGCGCGGAAACATATCTATATGAGTTTTTTTGAGGTTATCCCTGTTTGTACAGAACTCGAAAAAAACCTCTTGACTATTTCGTGTATTTCAGAGAAACGAGACTCCAGTGGTAAAATCCCAATTAAATGGGGTGATTATCATTGAAGTGAGTTATATTATTATCAGATAAAAACCCAGGATTAAGGGAGGTTGTCGATGCGAAAGTTTGCATTGATCCTACTAATACTACTCATCCTTGGTGGAGTGGTTCTAGAAGCCGCTACCACAGGACGACTGGCAGTACGCGTTCGCAATGGCCAGGGTCAGCCCCTGGAATTTGTGAACATAGTTGTGATGCAGGGGAATACCCGCATTACCGGTGGCCAAACCAATGCCAAGGGTACTGCGATAATTATCAATATTCCTCCGGGAGTCTATACCGTTAAGTTCTCCCTGGTTGGTTATCAGGCTCAAAATTTCCAGGATGTGCGCATCCAGGTGGATCAAACTGCAAATCTCACTCCGATCATGAATCGTGCTGATATCCAATTGAGTACGATTACCGTGGTAGCCAAAGAAGATAAGGTTGGCACTGATCAGGTGGGTTCTGCACGTCAGATCTCGATGGAAGGACTGGCTGATGCAGCCGTAACCGACGTAACCGACATTGTTTCTCTTCAAGCCGGGGTTACCAATATCGGTGGGGAATTGCATATCCGGGGTGGACGTGCCAACGAAGTGAATTACACCGTGGATGGAATGAGCGTGTCTGATCCTGTGGACGGTGGGGCTACTCTTCAGGTGGATACCGATGCCATCAGCGATATGAAGGTGATGACGGGAGGATTTCCGGCCGAATACGGAAATGCTCAATCCGGGGTTATCAATATCGTTACCAAAGATGGTGATGCGGAATTCTCCGGTAAACTGGAATATAATACCGATCATGTTTTCCCCGATAGTAATGGGATTTTTAGGGATCGCAATTCCGATGTGCTGAAATTTGCCGTCGGGGGACCGGTGGTACCTTTTGCCGCTCAGGATCTGAAAGAAAGATTCACGTTTTATTTGAATGGTGCCGGTGAATGGTTGGACGGACGCATGAAAGATTACTATATATCTGATCCGAATAAAGACTTTACTTTGAATGGCCGCTCCCTTCTGGAAAACGTGTATGCTCCCTACAATCCCTACGCGGGTCGGGAGAGCATCATGGGAATCGACATCAGCAACCGGAACTACAATTCCTATAATGTGAATCTCAAGTCCAAGTACGTGTTAAACTCAAATCAGAATTTCACCTTTGCCGCCCGGGGAGATCGCAGTTACAATCACCTTTTTGGCGAATACGGAACTGATTACTCCTGGCGTTATGCACAGCAGCACTTTGCCGAGGATGAAACTTTGCAAAGGCAATATATCGCCACCTATGATCACGTGTTCAATGCCGCGATGAACCTGAAGGTGAAGGCCAGCTACTATCAAAAAGACAGCTATACCGGCCCCAAGGGTATAGACCGCGATAGCTATATATTTCTTACCGAAGATCCCAATAACATCTCCGCTGAATTCCTCGATGGCGTGCTGATGGGAACTTATTTCGGCTATGAAAGTGTGGACAGCGATGCGGATGGGGTATATGATTTTGGGAATCCACCTCCTTTCTTGCCTGCCAGTGAATGGGTATATCGTCTGGAAAGTGTGGAAAACCCACGCACCGTACCGGGATTCAGGGCTCCGGGAAGTATCTATTCAAACTTCGTGGATGATACTACCAAAACCATCAGTGCCCGTGGCGATTTCGAATGGCAGCTTAATGACACGCATCTGGCCAAAACCGGATTGGAAATCATCAAGCATAGCATCCGTAAAAACCAATTGCAAAACTTCCTCACGGTTAATGAAAGACGGCGTCAGGAATATCTGCGGAACATCTTCAATATAGCCAATTACGAACTGATAGATTCTCTGTGGGCAGATCCAGAAAATCCTCCTGCTCCTCCGGATGAGCTATATGCTTTGGTTGCCAATGGGGTTCCTACTTCTTCCGCTGATCTGGTTCCTGTTTACTATCCTCAGGATTATTATGCAGCCGCCAAAGCCGCATCCGGATCCAGAGATGGTTACAAGGCAGATCCCATCCAGATGGCCTATTATCTGCAAGACAAGATGGAATGGGAAGGAATGATCGTGAATGCCGGATTGCGTTTTGATTTTTGGTATTTGGGCAGCCAATATTCGGTGCTGAAAGATAATGGTGCCTATGAAGCACGTCCTTTCAAGAGCTCCGACCGGTTCCAGATGATGATTTCTCCTCGTTTGGGGGTTTCGCATCCCATTACTGACCGGGATGTGCTGCGTTTTGCCTATAACTACCAGAATCAATTGCCGCAAATGCAGTATATCTTTACCAGCAAAACTCCTCAGGATGCCAATGATTCCGATACCACCATCAGGGTGGGAAATCCGAATCTCGAGCCCCAGATCACGGTTACCTATGAAGTAGGCTTATCGCACCAACTCAGCGATGACTATGTTCTGGATATGACGGCGTATTACAAGAACCTCTATAACTATGTGAATACTATAAAGGAAAGAAGCGAGATTGAGCAGACCATATACTGGTACCGCTATTATTCCGATGACTACGGTTCTGCCCGTGGTATCGACATGCAGATCGAGAAGATGCTCTCCAATTTCAATTCCTGGAGCGTGTCCTATTCCCTGGCTTGGGCGCAGGGCAATAATTCCTATACGATAATTCAGGACGAATCTACTAATCTGCGTGAATTCCCCCTGGATTGGGATATCAGGCATAATATCAATGCCAACTACACCTTCCGGATCGGCCGGGGCGAAGAATTCTTCGTACCCTTCACGGACTATATTCTGCCTGTGGATGATTTCTCTGCGAACTTTGGCTGGACCTATTCTTCAGGCACTCCCTATACCCCTCAAAGCCTTGAAGGTAATAACATGCTGGATACCAATAGCAAGCGTAAAAAAGCTACCACGAACGCTGATCTGAGAATCACCAAAGGTATCACCTTGCCCAAAGGCATGAGCATGCGGGTGTACGTGGATGTAGAGAACCTCTTCAAAAACAGCAACATCTATACGGTGTATGCCAAAACCGGATCGCCCTATGATGATGGCACCGATCTCGAAGATGACTTGATTAATTATGTGTATCCCGAAGTGGAATACTCCTATGGGCTATTCGTGAAAAATCCCACCTATATAAACAACTTCCGGAGCGTAACTCTGGGAGTATCCTTCAATTTCTAAATTATTCCAAGGAGGAATTATAAAATGAGAAGACTAACGATGGTAATGCTGCTGATAGCTGCAATGACCCTTGTACTTACAGGCCTGGCCTATGCTCAGGCTGAACAAGCTGCTGCTGCTCCGGCTGCTTCAGGCGGGGCGATCCAGAACTTTGCGGAACTTGTTTTCGGCAGTGGAATGGTGAAATGGTTCAAAGACGGTGGATGGGCAATGTGGCCGATCCTGTTTTTTGCAATCTATGGTATTGCCTATATCATCTGGAAATTTATCGCCCTCTTAGGCGGAAAGATCAATCTGAATAATTTCTTGAACAAGATCCTTCCTCTTATCAAGGCGAAGAAATATAACGAAGCCATGGAAATTGCCAAGAACACCAGAGGCCCCGTTGCGGCAGTGGTGTATGCCGGATTACAGAAAGCCGATAAAGGCGTTGCGGACGTAGAAAAAGCGATCGAAAGCGCTGCCATGATTGAGATGAGTTATCTGGAAAAGGGCTTTATCGAGCTGTCTACAACCATTACTCTGGCGCCCATGCTGGGATTCCTGGGTACGGTTGCCGGTATGATCTCCGCATTCGACGCTATCGCCGCAGCACGTGCAGTGGATGCTACCATCGTGGCCAGCGGTATCAAAATCGCTCTTATCACTACTGAAGCAGGATTGCTGGTGGCTATCCCCTGTCAGTTCTTCAATAATATCTTCATGACCATGGTGGATGGTACCGTCATCGATATGCAACGCGCTTCCGAGAAAGTTGTTGAAGCTATGCTCGAAGCTTGAGGCGGTTAAATGAAAATCGCTCGTAAGAGGAGACTAAAAGCTGAAATTCCGACAGCCTCTACCGGGGATATCGCATTTTTGCTGATCGTTTTCTTCATGGCAACTACCAAGTTTGACGTGAAAGAAGGTATCAAGCTGGTGCTCCCGGGGGCCACAGAGAAGCGGGAAGGTCAAACTCAGTCGCTAACGCTGACCGAGAAAGAAATGACCCGCCTGCAGATCATGGCGGATGGACAGATTGTGGTTAATAAAGAAGCTCCCCGCGTGATCGAAAGTGGCGCGCTGGATCAGCTTATTCAACAAAAAGTGAAAGTGAATCCGGAAATGATCTTCAAGGTGATCACCGATCGTGAAGCCAAATACAGCGAAACGATCAGGGTGGTGGACCGCCTGAAAGCCATGAAGATCGAAAAGATTTCGCTCTCTACGAATTAGGAGTTTAAGATGGCAAATTTTCAATCTAAAAAGAGACGCGACGTTGCCATTCCGCAGGCTTCAACTTCGGATATAGCCTTTTTGTTGTTGCTTTTCTTTATGGTAACCACCGTGTTCGTACAGGAAAAAAGATTCTGGGTGGAACGGGATCGTTGGCCCATTGCGGATAGCATTGAGCGGATTCCCCGTAACCACACCAGTACTATATATGTAATGCGGGACGAAACCATCCTGATCGACGATATTCCTACCCGGATCGAAAGCGAAGAAGACGTATTCGTGGCGAATACTCTGATTCGCAAGAAAACCGAGGATCCGGAATTGATAGTTTGTTTCAGGACTGATCGTGATACCAAATACGGCGTGATGTCTGATGTGATGCGTCAATTACAGGACGCCAACACATTGGTTGTAACTTTTGAAGCGCAAAAGCGTCAGCAATAGTCAGGAGGTGAATGATGAAAACACAATCCAATGACTGGAAAGACATTGCCAATGCACAATTTGGCAAGGCTTTTGCTCTGGCTCTTACTTTAACGATCTTCCTGCTAATGGTTACTCCGAAGATTGATGTTCGCAAGCAGGTGTTTAAATCAGCAGAGATGGAGCTGGTGGACATCCCTATGGAAGAAAGAGAAAAGATTGAGCCCCCGGAAACTGAGGTCAATATCGATGTAAGCTTCGAAATCAGCGATGAATTGGGAACCGAAGAAGTAGATATGGCCACCTATGAACAGGCCATGTCGCAGATCGGGAATATCTATACCACCACTACTTCGAATATGAATCAGGCGCAGGATGACCGTCCGGTGAATTTCGTGCCTTACGACGATTCGCCGGTGGTGATTGGTTCTATTGAACCGGAATATCCTGAGTTTGCCAGAAGAGCCAGACAACAAGGAACGGTAGTGTTGGAAGTGGAAGTTCTGAAGGACGGTTCGATCCGCAATATCCGTGTAAAACGTTCTGTTTCATCCATCCCCGGAGGCTTGGATGACGCCGCTGTCGCCGCAGTGCGCAAAGTGCGTTTCCAACCCGGACGCAGTAGCGGTCAACCGGTGGACTGCGTGGTGATCATTCCGATAGAGTTTAAATTGTAATAAATTGGGAGTAATACATGAAGTTGTATAAGATAGGATTCTGCCTTGCTCTGCTGCTCTTTTTGGCAGCCAGCTCCGCTTATGCGGTTATGGCAGTACCCTCAACTGGAACCAAAAAGCTGGACTTATCCAAATACCATAATGTTGGTAACATCTGGTTGCGGGTCAGTAATTATGGTTTTTTCGGTTCGGGCGATGATATAGTGCCTCAATATCCTTCCTTGGAATATCCCGGTGGTAGTGGCATGGACTACCTTTATCAGGGAGCACTATGGTTTGGTGCCAAAAAACAGCGCCGCGACAGCCTGAACAGGAAACTGTACTGGAAAGTCTATCCACCCTCAGCGGTAAATGACACTCTGCTCTACGAGGGTCATCCCGATTGGAACTCCACCATGACCCCGGCACTGGATACACTGGTTACGGTGGGATTTGATGGAGATGCCGATCTGTATGAATTCCTTCCCGCCTACAATCCTCTGGTAGTGAATAATCCGGCTCAAACTACCAACTATGCCTTGTTCAATAACGATGATGGCATTGCCTATGCGAGTTCCCGCCTGCAAAAGCGTGGCGAGGATGATGATGGGGATGGCCGCATTGATGAGGATTTTGCGGGATACACCTTCCCCTTGCGGGTAGGCTCGGAACTTCCCCAACAATTTGAAGATGCGGGATTCGGGGGTCAATATATCCACAATGTACCCCTTGCTTCCTTCGATATTCTGAAGGATCCGGCTACCCTGGAGATCTGGTTCCCCCTTGGATTCATGGACATCTCCGACAGAAGCTATACGGATTATACTTTCTCCAGAGCTCATGATGACGATATGGATCAACGTACCGATGAAGACGGAGCGCCGGTATCGGAGCAGGATTATATTTCCTACTATTATGATTACTGTCCCTTCAATACCGATGGTGAAAGAGACTATGGCTCCTCCCGCGGCTCCAATACCCATATTCCCTTAAAGGTCAGGGTACGCCAGATGAGCTATCAATGGAGCTATGATTATATCAAAAACCTGGTGTATGTGGAATTCGACGTAACCAATATGAACGACCTGGATGAGCTGAAAGACTGCGCCATGGGTATTTATCTGGATGCCGACGTAGGCCCGCAAACCTATGGAGCCGAAAAAGCCTCCGATGACAAATCCGGCTATGTGAAGGGTGAAGGCTATGAATTTGCCTATACCTACGATGCCGATGGCGATGGCGGTCTTTGCACCGGCTTGGTAGGGGCACGTGTGTGTACTCCCGATCCGGAACAGCTTAAATTCCACTGCTGGTATTGGAAAGTGGGACAGGGTCCCAATGACGGCAATCCCCGTAACCTGAGTCCCAGCGGCACCACTGCCAATGAAAAATACTGGCTCCTAACCGGTAAGAATCCCAATAGTTCCTATTATACCCCGCTGCGTCCTGCGGAAGATGACGTTACCGAATATGAGCAACCTTCTCCTAATGATACCCGTTTCCTTTTCTCTTTCTATGGTGCCCAGCCCGGTTCCACAGAATACAGTGAATTGGACTCTTTGGGGAATTACTACAAAAGATGGAATCTTGCTCCGAATAAAACCATGAAGATCGTGATCGCGATATTTCCCGGAGACAATAAGGAAGACCTGAAGCGTACCGCCCGTTGGGCGAAGGAAATCTATGGTGATGCCCAAAACCTGATCACCGTGGTTCTTCCCGATACCATTGCGCACTATAATCCTCCGGAACCTCCTACCATTCCACATCTCTATGCAGAGATGGATCAGGAAGGCAGGAGCATCGATCTCTATTGGGATAACCGCAGCGAATTCTCATACGATGCGAAAACCGTTAGTAACGCCATCATCGGCTGGCAAGATCCCAATAGTCCCAATCTCAAAGCCGGCCTGGATAGCGATCCCACTCCCTATCTGCCAAATAACTGGCCTGCTGGTTTCCCCGATGAGTACAAGCCCGATATGACTCTTCCCGAAGGTGAACGCTGGAACATGAATGCCCTGGCGAATCCCTATACCGCTTATCGCCTGAAACATGACTTCCAGGGCTACAGCGTGTGGGGCAGATCCGGAAGCGGCAGCCAGGAAGATTGGGAGCTGAAGAAACGCTATGACAAGATCGAAACCCCTCAGGATCATGCCGACTATAATATCAATTCCAATAATCCTGCCGTATTCCTCGATTTCGGGGGCTACCTGGGAATCGGAACCGAGCTTCCCAATAAAAATGAATGGGCGCAGCCGGATTCCATATATAATAAATTCTACCGCTATGATGAGAACTATCAATTGGTTCCCAATGGCAGCACTTTCTACGGATTCCCGATCTATAATCCCGATAAGGATTATTCTTTGGCAGTTCAGGCCGAAGCCGATGCCATTGCCGCAGACAATCCTATGCTAAGTGCCGATGAAATCCAGGTATTGCAAGCCAGGCTCTTCATCCATCCTGAACTGGCAGGCGAAAAAAGGAATATCTTCGACACCCTCTTCGAAACAAAGATGATCCCCCTGAAGGGATTTGCATTTGCCGGAGGAGCAGGGATGGAGCCTGATCCTGCCGATCTTTTGGAACTAAAGAAGGAACGGCTGGCCCGGCGTTACTACAGATCCGCCATCCAGAGTCCCAGACGCGGCGTGGAATACTACGTGGCAGTTACTGCCTACGATCGCGGTATTCCCTCGAACGATCTGAACTTCCTGGAAACCGGTCGCGATGCTGATGCCAATATGCTGGTATTCTTCCCCGGCTCTGCAGCTACCGAGGATATGGATAAGATCATGGTGATCCCCAATCCCTACGTGGGCCGCAGCAAGTTTGACGGGCGCAAGACCAACGACGAAAAGGGCGACAAGAGCCGCCG
>JAGOGT010000021.1 GCA_017996595.1 Candidatus Cloacimonadota bacterium | reverse complement strand
AGATACTATAAGCAGTTTTACCATACAGGGTACTAATATTTTGTGAGGATAACTTGTTTTTGGGCAAAACCATGTCCAGGAGGTGCCCATGTGACGACCATGCAATTGCCCGGGGAGCGCATGGGAATGAAGAATGAAAAATGAAGAATGAAAGCTGCGCTTAAACGATTAAGCATGACATCACAGGGTGGCCAGACAATACCCCGGTTTCGGGAGCTTATAGTTCTTTCGTGCCTTTCAAGGTAAAGGCATTTACGGAGAGGGGTGAAAATGCTCCATTCAGGAATTTGGGGATTGCTGCAGCTGCTACCATGGCGGCATTATCCATGCATAAACCCAGGGAAGGATAAAATACCCTGATTCTAGCTTTGGCAGCTCTTTCATGAAGCTGTGCTCTTAGCGCGGAATTAGCGGCCACCCCCCCGGCCAGAAGGATGCGGGGAATGCCATGCGTGCGGGCATAGAAAAGGGCTTTGGTGATCAGAGGATCGATGATCGCTTGCTGCACTGAGGCCGCCACATCCGCCAGATGAGCGTCCAAAGCATCTTGTGGCTGAGCCAGCAACCAGGTGCGGATGGCGGTTTTCAGGCCACTGTAGCTGAAATTGAGATTACCTTTCTGGGGAATCGCCCGGGGAAACTCCACATAATGGGGATCGCCATTTAAGGCAAGCTTGTCGATTATCGGCCCTCCGGGAAAGCCCAATCCCAAGAGTTTGGCCGTTTTGTCGAAGCTTTCTCCGGCGGCGTCATCCAGAGTGTGGCCCACCACTTCGAAATCGGTTAGGCTTTTAAAGTGCACCAGTTCCGTATGCCCTCCGGAAACAACGAGGGCCAAAAAGGGAGCTTCCAGATCGGGATGATCGATGAAATTGGCAAAGATATGTGCCAGCATGTGATTTACGGTTATCAAAGGCTTCCCAATGCTCCAGGCCAGACTTTTGGCAAAGGACAGACCCACGATCAGCGAACCGATCAAGCCCGGATTAACCGATACCGCCAGAGCATCCAGATCACTCAGGCTTAGCTGCGCTTGCATAAGGGCATTTTGGGTAAGAACTAAGATATTTTTCAGGTGCAGGCGCGAAGCCAGTTCCGGCAGAATTCCCCCAAAAGCCAGATGCTCGGGCTGGCTGGAGATTAGATTCACGATTACCCGATAATCTGTATCGAGGATGGCTACGGAAGTATCATCGCAGGACGATTCAAAGGCAAGCAGGTACTTGGTGGACATCTATTTAAGGCGGACTTTATTGGGAGTCACGGCAATAATTTGAATGTTTTCAGGGGCTTCCACGGTGAGGGAATAAAATCCCCGCGCATCAGGCTCGGCACTGGGAATGGCAACGATCGAGGCCGGATTCAAGTTTTCCAATACCGCAGAATCGCCGGAGATTTTTACGGCTACGGCTCCCGGGAAAAAGCTGCGCTCCGGGCTTGATTTCAGAGGCACATTATCCAGCACCTTGCTGGTATTGTAAGTATTGGAAATGCGTACTCTTACCTGCGATTCCGAGATAGAGATATCCTCACCCGGAGAGGCCAATTTTACGATGAATTCACTTTGCGAAACCAGATCGGTGCTAACGGCCTCGGTATAGAGCATCGAGATGGGGCGAACTTTGCCCTTGGGGCCAAAGACGATCACTTTCTCGGGGGTAATCTGGTAATTCTGATTCTCCATACGTTGCTCGGCCAGTTTATCGCTGAAACTGAGCTTTACGGGGACGCGTTTTTGGTGGAATTCATCTGCATGCACGGTTATATCTTGCTTTTCCACGGGGCCAATGAGATTCAGATTGATATTCTCGGGCATATCGATGGTATAATCCGTCAGGGAGATGATATCCACGCCGGGCTGAATCTTACTGGCATCGAGGAGCACCTTGGCTTTGGAGAATTCGGCTTTGATGATCTCCAGGCCTTTGCCCTTAACGTTAAAAGGAATGCTTTGCGGCAAGCGGTCTAAAGTGATATTCTTGGGCACCGAACGCAGCGATACCGGAAGATTGATCACGCTGCGATGCTCCGTGGAAAGCTGCAATTGCAGCCACACCAACAGGGCAATCACCACGGATAAAAACTTTAATCCCAGATTTTCGCGAAACAAGCTAATCCTCCACGATCATGGAGCTGATCCCCAAATTTTTGATCTTTTTGTATAGGGTGGTGCGCTCTATGTCGATCGCCTTGGCGGTTTGAGAAATATGCCAGCCATTTTGTTTCAAATGGTAGAGCAGGTACTCACGTTCAAATTCCGCCACGCTGTCCTTGAGATTGTCGATTTTGAGATAGCGATCCAGACCGCCTTCGCTGATATTCTGGAAATAGGTATTCCGCTGGCGGAGGTGCTTCAGGATGATGCCATTATTTATCTTCGGTTCATTGATCATGATGAATTTGCAGAAATTGCGCAGCTCGCGGATGTTTCCGGGCCAGTTATAGGAAAGCAATTGCTCCTTCAGGGCAGGGAGATCGAGCTGATCGGTAACGCTGTATTGTGGGGAGAAATTGGTGAAGAAATAGCTCATCAGCAGCAGGATGTCATCATCACGATCACGAAGAGGAGGCAGTTCCACCACATTCCCCTCGATGCGGAAAAAGAGATCGCGTCGGAATACTGAGGGATCGCTGAGCATTTCCAGGCCTGCATTCGAGGCAAAGATCAGGCGGGTATTCACCTTCTTCAGGTTCCCCCCCACCACCTGGATTTCCTTATTCTCAATAGCCCGCAGAATCTTGGACTGTGCCATGATGGACAGATTGGTTACTTCGTCCAGAAACAAGAGCCCGTTGGTACACTCTTCGAAGAATCCGGTTTTATTCCTTTCGGCACTGGTGAAGGATCCTTTCACATGGCCAAAGAGTTCCGATTCGATGAGGCTTTCGGTTAAAGCGCTGCAATTAACGGTATGAAAGGGCTTACCGAAGCGGCTGGAATTGATGTAATAATAGTTTGCTGCGATTTCCTTGCCCGTACCGGTTTCACCAAGCAAGAAGAGATCCTCGTCCACAGAGGCCAGCTTCACTATCTGGTCGCGCACTTTCTTGATGGCAGCGCTATCTCCAATGAAGGGAAAGCTGCGGGTGAATTGCTTTTTAAGGTTGATATACTCGATTTGCAGGCCGATGTGCTCTTCTTCCTGATGCTTCAAGGTAATGGCATTATCGATGTGCAAAAGAAGCTGATTGGTGCTAAAAGCCGAACCCTTTTCGATGAAGTGATAGGCTCCCAGGGCTCTGATCTCACTGATCTGCGAAGAAGTAACCTCACCGGAGATCACGATCACCTTATAATTCAGATCCAGATTGTTTTTCAGGTGTTTCAGCACCTGGATGCCATTCAGCTTGCTTCCCACCAGGAAGACATCCAGCAGCACCACATCCGGCTGGAAGATGCGCAGTTCGTCAAAAAAATGATCGCTATTTGTGGTAAGCAGCACCTCATATTCATAGCGCAGCATCACTTTGGCGATCTGATCCGCCAGAATTACATCGTCTTCGAGAATCAGTACCTTTCCTTTCATATTCCTATCCTAAAAGCCTTTCTTCCAGCTCGGCCAGGGCAGTAATAAAGTAAATATAAGCCTGATCCGGAGAGTCGTAAGGCGAGAAATACTTATGTACGTCGCCATCCTGAAAGTACTTGGCACACATATAGTAAAAATGGTCGGAAGTACTTAGCATGCGGGCAGTGCGCAGCAAATCCCCATCACCCTTGTCCTTTATGCGATTGAAGAGCTCATAGAGAGTTTCGATAGCATTCTTTTGCATGTCATTATCCAGCCAGGCGGAAAGATCACGCTGTTCATCAGCCCAGGATACCGCTTCGGGAATGGAAAGCGCTTCCTGCTGGTAATTAGCCAGTCTTGTAGTTTGATTGGGCGTGGCAAAGCCCAGATGCTGCTTCTTAAGAACCGCAGCAGGGAAATGCTCCATGAAGTCAAAGATCCCTGATGAAGCCCATTGATGTTCGCCAAAGGTTTCATAATCCATGAAGAGATTCAGAAATAAATTCTTACCTCCGGTTTCTGCCAGAGTGAGATGATCAATCCAATTAACGAATTTATCCACCGTTAGCGGATATTCAGGCCAGTCCCGATTGGAGAAACGGAAGGCGATATCATCAGCCAATTGATAGTACTTCAGCAGCAAATTTATATCTTTCGAATAGTTTTTATAGGCGTATAAAGGGGTACGCCACTGCAATATCCTGTCCACACCCTCGGTAACAATAGTTTTAAATCCGTCTATTTCATAAACCAGATCAGACAGGCGATCCTGATAGATCAGCTCGGTATTTCGGAAAGTGGTAGTATGAAAGCCAAATTCATCCTGCATTAGCTGGCGATGCATCATCACCTGATCTAGAAATTCATTGGTGTCATATAGAAAAGCCAGAGAATGGTAATAGGTCTCACCAAGCAGTTCCACGCATCCGGTATCCACTAATCTTTTAAATGAATCCAGCGTTTCCGGCGAGTAAAGCTTGAATTGTTCGATGGCGGCTCCGGTGATGGAATAGGCAATTTTAAAACGTCCTTCGTGCTGTTTAATCAGCTTTAAGAGCAGCTCATTGGTGGGCAGATAGCACTTTTCGGCCACCTTTTTCATCACTTGGCCGTTTAAGCGCTCATCAAAGAGCGAATCGCCATTATTGATATCCAAAACGTTGAAGTGCCTCAACCGGTATGGCTGGTGTACCTGGAAATAGAATACGATATTTAGCATTTGCGCTCCTAAGCCGGGTTCTTTCTGATAAAATCAGCCAGCATGGTGGAATAGAGATGCCTGATCTTTTCGGCTGCCTCGTCCCATTGAATGCGATTTACTTCGTGCATTCCGTCAAGACCTATCTTACGGCATTTTTCAGGATTCTCGATCAAATGATTAATTGTATCTGCCCACAAATCCACATCCCAATAATCAATCTTAAAGGCGTGATGCACCACTTCCGCCACCCCGGATTGTTTGGAGATAATCGAGGTAATGCCAAAGGCCATGGCTTCTAAAGGTGAGATGCCAAAAGGTTCGGATACGGAGGGCAATACATAGATATCGGCAGCCCTAAGGATTCTTTCCACCTGCTTGCGATTCAGAAATCCAGTGAAAAGGAACTTATTCTTCAGGCGCATAGTTGCCGAACGGCGCAGCAAGTGCCGGGACATATCTCCAGTTCCGGCCAGAATGAATCGGGCTTCAGGATGCACGCTAAGCACTTTATCGGCTACTTCCAGATAATAATCCGGGCCTTTCTGCAGGGTTATTCTTCCCAGAAACAGCACCGTGGGTCCCTTGAAAATACGCTTCTGCGTCATTATCGAATCAGAAGGCAACGAAAAAGCATTATGGATGATTCTGATCTTGCCGGTATCGATCCGATAGCGGCTCATGATCATCTGCGCGGTGTATTTGGATACGGCTATCACCTTGTCGGCATAGGTCATACCCGCATATTCAATCTTATGCACTCGCTCATCTCCGGGACCGCCGGCTCTGTCAAATTCCGTGGCATGGATATGCACTACCAGAGGCTTTCCGGATATCTTTCTGGCAAGCATACCGCTGGGATAGGTGAGCCAATCATGCACATGGATCAGGTCATAATCCAAAGTGCGGGCAAAGCGTTCTGCACGCAGCGTATATTCCTGCACCTTGCGCATCAGATCTTCCTCACCGATCAGATTTGTGGTCATTTCCTGCCACAGCTCTTTCTCTTCCAGGGTGGTATGCTCACTGAACCAGATTTCCCTTTTCACCGTGCCGGAATATTCTTTTATCTCGGCCAGGCTGAAATAGGATTCAGGATGTTGGGTAACCCCCAGATACTCCAATCTTTCAGTCATGGTGGAGAACTTTCGGGAGCTATATTCCTTTTGCAATACCGGATCGATAAATACCGTGGGCAGAGTGTCCACATCGCTTTCTTCGCGCATGGGGAAATATACTTGTTCGCGGGTTGGCAGCACCAGGTCGATCTTGATCCCCTGGCTGAGCAGGGCTTTCACCATGCCGTAACATGCCATTCCCAAGCCTCCGGATATCAGAGGAGGAAATTCCCAGGTGAACATCAGAATCTTCACGATTCACCTCCCAGAGAGCCAAGATAGCTTTCCACGTTATATAGCGCCGCCACGCTCCATGCCTGAGCAGGAGCACCTTTCGGAAAATGCGGTGAATCTCCGTCCCATATTTCCGCGATCGAGGCGATGTGCCCCCTCATAAAGCTATTACGGAAGGACATAATGAAGGATTCCAGGGCTTTTTTTATCTCCGCATCGGGCTTGCGTCCTTTGTAGGCTTTCACATACAAGCCGCAGAATGGCCCCAATAGCCACGCCCATACGCTTCCGTTGTGATAGGAAAGATCCCTTTCCCTTTGGGTGCCATAGTATTTCTTACGAAAATGAATATCCTTGGGACTAAGGGTTCTGATCCCGTAATTCGTATAAAGCTCCCGGTAAGCCCGTTCAAAAACCAATGCCAGTTTATCCTGATCCAGCAGCGGCCATGGCAAAGACAAAGCGATAATCGCATTCGGCCTTATCTCCATCACGGGGATATCGCCTTTCAAACGGTCGGCAAGGAAGCCCTCATGCCAGAATTTGGAAAAAGACTTATACACCTTGTCTTTCATATCCAGGAGCTGATCCAAAGCCGGATCGGCAGTCTTGGTAGCGCTGGCATAAGCGCTGCACATATCGGCATAGCAACAAAGGGCATTATACCACAAGGCGTTAATCTCCACGGGAGCTCCGCTGCGAGGGGTAACCGGCTTGCCATCCACCCGCACATCCATCCAGGTGCCATGGGCAAAATCTTCATGCAATTCGATCAGGCCATCACGGCGAATATCGAATCTATAGGTGAAGTTATTCAGGATTGCCACCAGGATCTCTTCTGCCAGCGCAATTCTTTCTTTCCAATAGCTCGCAGCGGCTTTGCGCTTGCCCATTTTCCACAGCAGAATTATGTACCACAGCGTGGCATCGATGGAATCGTAATTGGCGGGACGGCCACTTTCCGGCATCATGTTTGGAATCAGGCCATTTTGGATATTATCCCTGTATTTATTCAAGATGCAATCCACCGTATCCAGGCACGCATCGGTTTTTAAAAGCGAATTCAACACCACGATCGTATCTCTGCCCCAGGCACCATAGAAAGGATAGCCGGCCACGATATCGTCATTGGCCAGAAAATCCAGCAGCGATGCCTGCAAGATCTTCATGTATTCGTCATATTTGAATTGATAATTATCATTGTAATCCAGATTATTCAGCAGTTCGTCGTTCTCATCGGGTTTGGCGGGATAATCCGCGGGTTTGGGCAAATCCGCATAGCGCTGCTGAATTTGCAAGGCTATAGCCAGGGGATCGTCTATAGGGCTGTCACTGAATAATATAGAGGTGCTTGCCCCTACCTTCAGATCAAATATCAGGTTAAAAAGGCTTACTTGATCGCCAACTCCGGGATAACCGCTCATCACTTCCCAGGGATAGAATACGTTTTTATATTCACTGCGGCTGGGGATCACTTCTCCTTGCAGCAGGGCTCCATATACGGCGATACCATTATCCAGCCTCAATGCTGAAAATAGCGTGCTATCCCCACTGGCTTCAATCCTGGTGTTAAAATTCACCAAGTCCATGGTTCCGGGCATATTCAGCTCGTGATGGGGACAAAGCGTATATTTGGGATGGAATTCGAAATGCAGGCGGTGATGGCCCAGATTGGTATATTTCACCAGCACGGTATTGCTATCTTCATCCATCATCAGCTCTTTTAGCACCAGGATGTCGTTCTGATGTGGCAACGCTGAATAAAGGAACACCGGATAGGGCTTCAGCCAAGGTTTTACCAGGTGCAGAAATCCCTCCGGATAGATGCAATTGCTGTAGTTATTGCTATCCAGATAAAATATCTCGCCCCGCCATTCCACCTTTTCTTCCATTCCCGAAACCAGGTGAATGCGATTGAACTTCCTGTCGCTTTTTATCAACAGGCCATGATACTTGCGCTGATTTATTAAATTTCCGGTACCCAGGGCATATCCACCCATCCGATTGGTTAAAATCCACTCGTGGTGGTGAGTCTCCATGAAATAATTATTCATTGAACCCCCTATAATAAAGACGTGATTCACTTGTGTTGAATTATTTCCATAGCTGTGAATCCGTCAAGCAAATTATTCTTGATCTGCAAAGTGCTATAAAAAAGAATGCCGTTCAAACTTGGTGGGTACTGAACAAAAACGAGCCATCATCCCCTATCAAAGAAAAGTCGATGCCCATGCGACGCCCATGCGATGCCCATGCAAATGCCCGGTGATCGCATGGGCTCATTCTTGAGTACTACAGAGTCCCCAACAATGCCTGGAAGACTGAGATCAAGGATGCAGCCAGGCTTGCCATCCAGATGCTGAGTGACATGCCACGAGCCGAGAAGATCAACAAGGACTCCATAGATAAGCTTATGGGCATCATCAAAACCCAGTTGGGAGATAGGTCGCAGCCCTGGTTAATGAGCCCACTAAGAGGGTAATAGACCGCTGTGTGCGGCTCGGACTGAGGAACACCCTGGTGCAAGCCCCAACCAAGACATCAATAGGGCTCTGGGGCAAAGATGATGTGTTGTTCCCAACACTTATCAGGTATTTCAAATATAACTTATTATCTGATATATATGTCTGCGTGATCGGGTCACTAAACCAATAAGGAAACCTGAACATAAAGCCTATGCTTTCTTCTTCGGTACTGGTGTTGCTATCATAACCGGGAGTGTAGCTTCTCCATCTGTATTGTAAGCCATGCAAAGCTAAACCGGCCGGATCAGGATTGTCTCCTGATGCTTCACAACGCCAGACATCTCTTGATCCATCTGGCTCATGTGAGCCGGTTCTGTCTGGATGTGAGAATTTATGGAAGTATCGATCAGAATTAGGGAATAATTCTGAATCATATTCTGCCTCAAACTGCCAGTGATTGCTGGCGGAGAGGGCATGCGATCCGGTAGTAACTTCACCTGTATCTGCATTTGTATCCCAGTAATAGTCTGCCAGATAAGATTTGATGCCACGGCCCTCAAGCCTGGATATGAGACCATTTCCATAATCCATATCTGGGTTATTCGTATCAAAGTGGGTGGCATTATATTGAGCCCTCTCCATATATCCCATAATGCTATCATGGAAAGTATAAAAGCTATCCCAAAGTTTCATATATGAAAAGCAGCCGATAGTGAAATCACCCGAATCTTGTGCGTACATAGATGCCATGCTAAGGAACATAATAACAATAATCACAAGTCTTTTCATTTTATCCTCACATTATTTGATTGCGATTTTTTCTCTGTTTATTGCTTTGCCATCTACCCATAAGGTGATGAGATATACCCCGGGTATTAGTTTAGAAGTATTTAGAACTCCCTCGCCGGATTTCAGTTTAGTGATATCGTAAGAGATTCGCTCTACCTTCTGACCCTTTATGTTGTGAATTGTGAATTCCGCTTCATGGATTTTATCGGGCATTTTGCCTGCAACTCTGAAGTTGATTTGTCGTGCTTTTCCATTAATGGGATTAGGATAATAGTTCATTTCTATACTATCTGGTTCCGGAATGGAAAGCAAATCTTCATTTGTCACGAATTGCGTATTTCCCCCAAATATATATACATAACCCGGATAATGTAGAGCTCCTGATGAAATACTATGTGGAGCCGCAATAGCCAGATCACTATAACCGTCATCATTGAAGTCCCCCGCTGCCAGCGTCATTCCAAACTGTTGATCCGGGGAGGAAGAAGGGCTGGATATCCTTAGATCAAAAAGGCCGTTGGGATTTGCATTGCCTAACCAAATCCCGGCATGTCCGGTCCATAAAAAAGCTCTGAAATCGCTTCCGGCCAGGTCACTATTGCCATCACCATTA
>JAGOGT010000020.1 GCA_017996595.1 Candidatus Cloacimonadota bacterium | reverse complement strand
AAGTCGGGAAGTAATTTTGTGTAGCTTAAAAGTCATCGGTTCCTCTGCTTTATATCATATTCTTTTCAAGTAATTGGGATGCCAGAAACAGATCCAGCTCATCGGTGATTTTTATATTTGCTTCGCTACTGAACAGGTAGCGTACCTTGGTGCCCAAACGCTCCACCAGGCAGGCATCATCTGTGCCAAAGAAGGCATCTTCATAGGCTTGCAAATAGGCCTTCATGATCAAAGGGTAGCTGAATACCTGGGGAGTAAGCACCTGAATCAACTGGCTGCGGTTAAGGGTCCCCACTGCATAATCCCCCTCGATCTTTTTGATAGTATTCTTCATTTTTATTGCGGGGATTACGGCCTGCTCAGTATCGCAGGTTTCCAGCAGATCTGTGATCATTTCTTCGCTGATAAAGGGGCGTACGCCGTCATGGATAGCCACCATGTCCGTATCTTTGGGGCAATGCTGCAGGGCGTTAAATACCGAATCCTGCCTTTGCGTACCCCCGGGGATCACGATCCAGGGCTTGTCACTATGCTCGAAATACTGTTTGATAAGGGATTCGGTATGCAGCACTTCATCTTCGGGACTGGTGATAATGATCGCGGTTATTTCCGCTAAATTAAAGAATGGCGAAACGCTGCGAATCAGGATAGGGATGCCGCCAAGCTCCCTGAATTGCTTTTTCGCCGCTCCGGGAAGCCTGGTTCCCGTTCCTGCAGCGGTGATGATGGCAGTGATATTTTTCATTGTTTCCAGGAGTAATAAAGTTTCTTATTTTCCCTTTTGATGGCTATCTTGTGTTCCCGATTGAGCTGCCGGAGTATCTTACTGATCTCATTTATATGCACTTGCAGTTCTTCTGAGAGCTCTTCTGCCAGGTGAGGACGAGTTGACAGAGCGGTGTGAACCAGCGCTTCCAGTTCTTCATCGGGACTGTCTTCGCCGTGTTTTACCTTGGCGATGATCTCCACGGGCATCGTTAGCCTTGCTTCCAGGTATTTTTTGGCTTGCATCAGGGCTTTTATGCCCAGGGGTTTCACCCAGTCTTCGCTACCGGGACGGTCCAGACTATTCAGCTGCACCAGATCGGGCTTGATTCTGGCAATCGCATCAGCCAGGGCTTCCAGCTCTGCTTCGTTGTCATTTATCCCGGGGATCATAAAGATTTCCAGCCAGATAGCGCCCTGATAATCTTTCCGCAGCTCGATCAGTCCCTGTATCAGGTCTGAAGCTTTTAGTCCCGCAAGGGGTTTATTGATTCTTTCGTAACCGCTTTGCGTAGCCGAATCCAGCGAGGGCAGAATCAGATCGCAGGGAATAATCTCGGCTCTTAAGGCAGCATCGCTGAGAAGTACCCCATTGGTAAGAAGCGCTAGTTTATATTTCGGATAATCATGCTTAATCCTGCTTATCAGCATTCCCAGCTTGCTATAGAGGGTTGGTTCGCCAGCTCCGGAAAAGGTTATGTAATCCAGCTCCGGCCTTGTATCCATAAAGTCTTTCAGTTCAGCAAGGATCTCATCCAGAGGGAAGAATTCTTCCCGATCCACCACCAGGTGCGTAGTATGCTGAACTTCGCAATAAACGCAATTCAGGGGACAGTACTTGTAGGGAACCACATCGATTCCCAAAGAGGTGCCGAGCCGTCTGGAATGTACGGGCCCAAAGAGGTGCTGATATCTCATTTAAAAAGTGGTTGCGAATTGCAGATGCGGTTCCCAACCGCCGTCATTGAGATTGTAGGCATAGTCAAAGCCAATAAGGCCAAAGGGGCTGCGGATTCTGATTCCCAATCCGGTACCTTTTTTGAAGTTTATAAAATTGAAGTCCCGCAGGTGGTTATAGCTATTGCCGGCGTCAAAGAACCCCAGCGCGATGATTTGATCCCCACCGATGGGATAGCCCATTTCCATGGAGAAAATGATAGCTCGGGTTCCTCCTCCGGAAGGCCCAATGGACCTATCCGCGAAGCCTCTGATGCCATCTGCGCCGGTTCCGCCCAAATAGAATTTTTCATCCGGCGGAGCATCATCGGACTTACCAAAGGGAGTTACATAGCAGAAGCGCCATTTGGAGCGCAGCACGATCTTTTTCCAGGTATCGGTGTACCAGTTCACCTGGGCGATTTGCTTGAAATAATCAAAATCTCCGCCAAGTAAACCACCTGCAATCTCCGAATAGAGCGTGAACTGGCTTCCCACGGTGGGGAAGAACACGTTATCGCGCGAGTCTCTGCTAAAGGTAAGATTGAAGGCACTGGTATAGCGCCAATCCAGCGAATCCAATTCGATCAGGGTGGAATTGGCTGTCTCATTTTCCAGAATTGATTCCATATCGGTGATGCGATATTTCTTTGAGTATAAAGAATATCCGCCTACCACACGGGTACGATCGATCCAGGGCAAAGCCTGACCCAGGCGCAATCCGGCACCCCGGGTGAAGATTTCATAGTAGAAAGAACTCCAGTTTTTCTTGGTGTAATACAGATTGGTGCCAAAGAGAATATCGCTGTCATAGAGATTGGGATTGGTGAATTGGAATTCAAAATTCTGCGTGCTACCCCCAAATTCCCAGGAAAGCCCGCTGGACCAGTTATTACCCATCAGGTTATTCATGGAGAGCGATAGCTGGCCTACGAATTTATCCTGCGAATTGTAGCCCACGCCACCATTGGCTGTACCGCTGGATTTATCGATAACGTCCAGCTGCAGATCGATATCGCCATTCTTATTGATAGGCGTATAATCCAGCTTGATATCTTGCTCGAAAAAGCCCAGATTGTAGATATTCTGCTGGGTGCGCAGCAATTGGCTCTGACGGAAATAATCCCCGGGAGCTACTTCCAATTGGCGACGCAGCACTTTTTCTTTGGCGCGCTTATTGCCCGTGATATGAATCTGGCGAACCTTGGCGCGGGTATTTTCCGTGATCGCCAGGCTCACATTCAGCGAATCTTCCTGTTTCTCATATTTCGGCTCGATACCCACGTAGATGAAGCCTTCATCAAAGTACTTGCTATACACCTTGCCCATCTGCTGTTCAAATTTTTCCTGATCGAAGGGAGCCCCTTTGCGCAGAGTGAATACGCCTAGCAGATTTTCACTGGTAAAATGCTCGTTGCCGGTTACTTCCAGCTTCCCAAAGCTATATTTACGCCCTTCGCGGATATTGATCACCAGTTCCATGCTACGATCGGAAATCTGCTGCAGTTCATAGGGGCCTACCGCTACGTCGATAAAGCCGTTTTTCTTATAGAAAGCCGCCAGCTTGGTGAGGTCTTCATCGAATTTTTCCTGCTCAAAACGTCCCGAACGCAGGAAACTGGCAGGCTTGGTTTTCATTTTCTTTTGCAGTTCTTTGTCTTCATAAGAGATATTGCCCACAAAGGTTACCAGCTTGATGGTTACCCGCTTGCCTTCCGTGGCCTGCAATTTAAGGCCGATGCGGTTATTCTCCAGCTTGGATTCAAATACTTCGATGGTGGCATTGGCATAGCCCTTGCTGCTGTATTCAGTTTTCAATTTGCGGAGGATTTGGTTCTTCAGCCCCTCATTCCAATAGCTGCCAACCCGCAGGGTGATCAGCTCGTCGATCCGTTCCTGCTTTATCACCTTGAACCCAATGAATTCCACACTGGATACCACGGGATTTTCCACCACCTGAACGATCAGATTCACCCCGGTATTAAAGGGCTCTGTATGCACCTGGATATCGGAAAAGATGCCCATGCGATGCAGATTGCGGATCGACTTGGCCACCGTTTCCGGATCCACAGCATCGCCAACTCGCACGCTGAGCGCCGAGCTTACCAATTCCGGATCTATATTGCGGGCACCAAGCACCTTGATCTCATATATCGTTTCGCCAATTCCATATAGGGATATCAGCATTATCGAAAACAGCATTATCATGAGGCTGCGTTTCAGATTTATTCGCATTTTTCCTCCACCTGAGTGTTAGGCGCATCTTTGTGAAGCGCAGTTTTTAGTAAAGGAATATTTTCACGTATGCAAACTTAGATAGTTAACGCTCCGCCCTAACCCAGAGATCAGCTCATAGTTTCTTTTTTAACACAGAGTAAAAGCAGAGAAAAGCCGAGAAAAGCAGAGCACGCTGATAAGCTGATCGACCTGATAATCTTGATCTTCTCTGGCTCACTTCCTAACTAAGTGGGTAATTACAGAACTTCTCTTAGGGGTAACCAGCGCTTTATTACTCACCTCAACTTCGAATAGGATGCTACATAAACATTTATCTTGCGATCCCCATGCGCTCCCCAGGCGTTTGCATGGGCGTCGCATGGGCATCACCTGGAAGAAGATTGAGGATGAGGGCTGGCTATACAAGTGGAAAGGTGGATAAGTGAAAAGGGCTGATGCGTGATTTTCGTTGCTTGCTGTCCATGACGTCCATCTCGACCATATCGTCCACTCTAAAACATCATCAATTACAACTTCCATAGAACCATATGAAGCAAAACCAAGCTGCCTCCTGATAATCTCCTGAGGAATCCTTTGGAGCTTATTAGCCTGGCCATGATAGCTGCCTATGCGGGTTCTCAGGAAGCTGCTTCCAAACTCTTTTTCTCCTCATTTTCTCATTTCTCTTTTACTCTTTGTTATTAAATCGTTTAGCTCTGCTTTTCTCTGATCAACTCCGCTTTTCTCTGTGTTGAAAAAAAGTCTCTCACAGATCATACAGATAAAACAGAACACGGATGATTGGATGCTAAGGATGAACAGGATCTCAATTCTCAATCCATATATAACTGATTTACTCTTTGTTTGTTAAGCTTCATTCTCTTTAACTCTTTGTTTTTTGATAGGATCGGAATTCTATCTTGCATGGCTGGCTTTTTTTATCAACATTGGAAACGAAGTTGCATAGTATATTCCTCTTATGGTGCCGTACCAGGATAACGCTACGCACCATTCAGGGAGACGAGATGTTTAGAATGCGACCTTATTTCCTGGCTGCCATATTGGCGCTGCTTGCTTTTTCGGCTTTATATGGGCTCGAGACGGGAAATGAATTCCTGTCCCGCAAGTACCATAATCCCAGTCAGATGCATGCTCCCATGCTGGAGCCGTGCCGTGCCGATTCGGCGCATGGGTTCGATGTGCAAAAATATGAGATTATGCTGAATATCAATGACGCCACGCACTATATCTCCGGCAATGTGAAGGCCACGGTGAATGCGGAAGCGAACCTGAGCTCTATAGTTTATGAACTTACAGGCCTCACGGTATCTGCAGTAAGTGTGAATGATGTTCCTGCCACCTTCAGCCATAGCAACGGGCTGCTCACCATCAATTTGAATATCCCGTCGGGACAGCAGTTTACCACTCAGGTGTATTATAGCGGCACTCCGCAACTATCTAACGACGTGTATCACAATGGCATGACCTTTGCAGCAAATACGGTGTCCACGGTATCCGATCCGGATGCGGGACGTTTTTGGTGGCCCAGCTATGATCATCCCTGGGATAAGGCCATTGTGGATTTGCATATCACCATGCGCAGCGATTGGAAAGTAGCAGCCAATGGCATCAGAACCGGCATTGTGGATAATGGCAATGGCACTTCCACCACGCATTGGCTCGGACAGCATCCTATGACTACCTATCTGGTGTGCATTACGGCCGGGCCCTATGTGGAAATCAATCAGACGGTGCCCCAGCAGAACAATCTGCCCATCCAGAATTTCGTTACCCAAAGCCAATATAATAATGCCCTGCTCGATCTGCAGCATACTCCTGCCATGGTTGCTTACTATTCCCAGCTTTTTGGAGCTTACCCCTTCGAAAAATACGGCCATGCGGTGGTGAGCCTGAATACCTATTCCGCCATGGAACATCAAACCATGACCACTCTGGCAAACTATATCATCAATGGCACCGGAAGCTACGAACTGGTAATCGCCCATGAACTGGTGCATCAATGGTATGGCAATGCGGTAAGCTTCCTGAATTTTCCCGATGTCTGGCTTTCCGAAGGCTTTGCCACCTATGGTGAACACCTGTGGGTGGATAAGCGTTTGGGCTGGCAACAGGCCTGCGATTATGTGGATACCGCATATCATCAGTATTATCTGAATTATGAGAATTCTGCCGGACCGCAAACCATATACAATCCCAGCTTCAGTAATTACTTTGCCCCTCCCTCCTATGAAAAAGCGGCGTCGGTGCTGCACATGCTGCGCTTGAAGATCGGCAATACCAATTTCTTCCAGCTATTGCAGCAGTGGTTTAGCACCTACAGCGGCGGCAATGGGATCACGGCAGAGTTTCAAGCCATGGCGGAGCAGATCAGCGGGCAGGATCTGGATCAGTTTTTTGCGCAGTGGATCTATGGTTCTGGCGTTCCCAGTGCTGAGTATAGCCTTTGGCAAGCTGAGGATATCTCGCGGGTGAAAGTGCGTGCCAAATCCATCAGTCCCACCAATACGGCTTATACGGTGGAGATTCCCTTCCGCTTTGTAAATGGGGATCAGGCCGATTCGCTGGTAGTAATGGCAGGTCCTCAGGGGCTTACTACGGAATTTCTTTATGCTCCTTCCCTGGAAGATTGTAGCATCACTGCCAATTACCATAATTGGACACTGCTGCGGGAGCTGAATGAACTGCGCCCGGAACTGAGCGAATGCCTGCCCAGTAATAATAGTGTGCTTCTTTCCTGGGAGCCTTACTTAGCTGGAGTGGATAGCGGTTATCTGGTTTATCGCAAGCTGCAGGGTGCTGCTGATTGGGACTTGCTTACTCCTGCACCCATTACAGAACCAAGCTATCTGGATGCCACGGTTGCCAATGGCTCCACCTATCTTTATGCGATTGCAGTATTGGATGCCCAGGGATATAAATCCATGCTGTCCAATATGCTAAGTGCTACACCCCAGGCTTTCAGCTTTGCCAGTGACCTGCTGATTGTAGATGAAACCAGGGATGGCAATGGTGCCAATATCAATCCCACCGATAGTATGGTGGATGATTTCTATAGCGCTGCGCTTGAGGGACTGGAGGGCACGATTTCCGCATGGGATTGCGCTGCTCAGGGCACGCCCGATCTGGCCACTTTGGGGCAGTACAAGCTGGTGCTGTGGCATGCAGATGACTTTTCTCAGAACCAGTTGCAGGAAAATCAGAACGTGCTTGGCGGTTACATTCTGGGCGGAGGCAAGGTGGTGCTTTCAGGCTGGAAAACCGCAGGCGTGCTTTCTTCCGGCTTTCTGGATCGCTTTACCGGAGGTATCAGCCCGGTTTACACCAATAGTCCCTCCCTGCTAAGTGCACAAACAGCGGGAACATACAGCCTGCCTGAATTGATCGTGGATCCTGCAAAGCTCACCGCTTCCTGGAATAATATGCTGCCCTATATCTATTCCTTCCCGGAGGCAACTGATCCTCTGTACACCGCTACCATGGGTGCCGGAGATGCTAATGGCCAGAGCGTGGCTTTCAGATATGATCACACCGGCAGCTTGGTGATGTTTGGTATGCCGCTATATTTTATGCAAGCCCCTGGAGTAAGGAACCTGCTGCATGAGCTGCTGCCGGTATTGAATCCCGCTTTGCCGGTTCAGGAAGAAGATGTACCTGCCCTGGCAGCAAGCATAAATATCTCCCCCAACCCCTTCAATCCCAGCACCACGATCAGCTACTATCTACCCCAAACAGGCAAGGTGGAGCTGTCTTTATACAATCTTAAAGGCCAGAAGGTGAAAACTATTCTGGATAAAGTGCATAGTGCCGGAACGCATCAGGCCATCTTTGAAGGTACTGATAAGCAAGGCCGGGCTTTATCCTCCGGGGTTTATCTGCTCCGCTTCTCCCATTCCGGCGGCAGCATCCTGAAAAAGCTCACCCTGATGAAATAGATTGACCGAAAAAGCACAATAAATAAAAAAGGAAAAAAACATAAATGAGGATAGATATGCAAAACCCATTACTTAGAACTGAGAACAAGCATCGTCTGAAAGCGATACCCTTTCCCGAGATAAAAACCGAGCACTTCCTGCCTGCCATGGAAGAAGCGCTGAAACTTGCCAGAGCAGAAATAGAGACCATGAAGAATAATCCCGAGCCTCCCACCTTCGAAAACACCGTTCTGGAACTGGAACTAAATGGCGAATTGCTGGACTACGTGGCTACTGTATATTTCAATCTTCTTTCCGCAGAGTCGGATAATGAATTCAAGGCTTTGGCGCAGCAGATTTCCCCCATGCTGGCAGAATTTGGCAGCAGCATCTCCACTGATCCCAAGATTTTTGAACGAATCAAAGCGGTATATGATAAGGAAGTGGCTGGTAAGCCGGCACCAGTTATTCCTGCCGATCTGAAAAACAAGGAAGCCCTGATCGCAGCCGAACGCTATCGCCTCATCGAACGCAGCTACAAAGGCTTCATCCGGGGCGGTGCCTTGCTGAGCGATGAAGATAAAAAGCGCTTTACAGAACTGGCTATGGAATCTTCCAAACTCAGCCCCAAATTCAGTGATAACGTGCTTGCCGCCACTAATAAGTGGGAGCTGCATCTCACTGATCCCAAAGACGTGGAAGGCATCCCCGAAAACTCCCTGAAAGCTGCCGAATTCATGGCCAGAAAGAAAGGCAAGGAAAGCGGCTGGCTCTTCACTTTGCAGCCTTCCAGCATGACTCCCGTGCTTACCTATTGCAAGAACCGCGAGGTGCGCGAAAAATGCTTCCGGGCCTATAGCTCCCGTGCTTTCAGGGATGAATTTGACAATCAGGACTTAATCAAAACCATCCTGAAGCTGCGTGAAGAACGTGCCGCTATGCTGGGATTCAAAACTCATGCCGATTACGTTTTGGAAGACCGCATGGCAGGCTCAGTAAGCACGGCCCGGGAATTCCTGGAAAAGATCTATGCTGTGGCCTATCCGGCTGCCCAAAAAGAAATCGACGAAGTGCGAGCTTTGGCCCTGCAGGACGGAATCAGCGAACTGATGCCCTGGGATAACGGCTATTACTCCAATAAGTTAAAAGAGCAACGCTATGCCTACGATCCCGAAGAACTGCGTCCCTGGTTCCGCGTGGAAAACGTGCTGGACGGCCTCTTCGTGGTGGCGAATAAGATTTATGGTATCAGCGTGAAACAAGTTACCGACGTACCCGTATATCACCCGGACGTAACTACCTGGGAAGTATATGATAAGAATGGCGATTACCTCGGCCTGGTATATATGGATCTCTTCCCGCGGGACACCAAAAGGGGCGGTGCCTGGAAAACTTCTTTCCAGGGACAGGGACTGCACCGGGACGGACTGCGCAGACCGCAAGTGGCTATAGTGGCATCACTTACTCCTTCCACGGACGACCAACCCTCGCTTTTAACCCTGAATGAAGCCCGCACCATTTTCCATGAATTTGGTCACGCCCTGCATTCTTTGCTGGCAGATGGTTATTACAAGGGCCTTTCCGGCACCAGTGTGCTGTGGGACTTCGTGGAACTTCCCAGCCAGATCATGGAGAATTGGCTTTTGGAAGAAGAAGCGCTGAATCTCTTTGCCACACACTATCAAACCGGCGAAGTCCTGCCCAAGGAACTGCTGGATAAAGTGATCGCAGCCAGGAACTTCCAGGCAGGAATTGCCAATATCAATCAGCTTCGTTATGGAATGATGGATTTCGCCTGGCACACTGCGCCTGCTGCCTCCATCACCGATGTGGATGCCTTCGAAAAAGCCGCAATAGAGCCCTATAGGCTGCTAACAGCTGTGGAGGGAAGCAATCTTTCCTGCTCCTTTGCCCACATCTTTGCCGGAGGTTATTCCGCGGGCTACTATTCCTATAAGTGGGCCGAAGCGCTGGAAGCAGACGCCTGGAGCCTCTTCACCGAAAAGGGAATCTTCAATCCGGAAGTTGCCGACGCCTTCCGTAAATACATTCTGTCCCGCGGTAATGCCTTCCATCCCATGGATC
>JAGOGT010000019.1 GCA_017996595.1 Candidatus Cloacimonadota bacterium | reverse complement strand
TCCGGTTTTGATGCCTTCACTTTGTATGATACTTATGGTTTTCCGCTCGATCTCACGCAAATTCTTGCCGAAGAGAAAGGCTTGCAGATCGATATCACCGGCTTCATGGCCGAAATGGAAATTCAAAAGCAGCGTGCCCGCAATGCCAGCAAGTTTGGCGTGGAACTCAGCGATAGTATCTGGATTGAGCTTCAGGCTGATAAGGACAATGAATTTATTGGCTACACAAAGCACAAAGCCGAAAGTGCGATTACCCGTTACAGCATCAATAACGAAGGCAAGGTACTGCTACAGCTTTCCCAAACTCCCTTTTATGCCGAATCCGGAGGTCAGGTTGCTGACACCGGGGTGATCTGGAATGACGAACTGGAATTGCAGGTTTATGACGTGCAAAAGCAGGATGAGAACATCATTCACTATGCCAATCTTACCCGTGGCAGCATCAATTCCAGGCCGGTGTGGGCAGAAGTGGCTTCCGAGCGGCGCAAGGATATTGCCCGCAATCACACTGCTACTCACATTTTACACCGCTGTCTGAAAGAAGTGCTGGGCGACCATGTAGTGCAAAAAGGCTCTCTGGTTCATCCCGATTATTTCCGCTTTGATTTTGCGCACTACCAAGCCATCAAACCCGATGAGAAACGCCAAATCGAGAATAAGGTGAATGAAGTAATCCTTCGTAACCTCACCCTTAGCACGGCCATCCAGGATCTGGATAGTGCCAAAAAGGACGGAGCTATGGCTCTTTTTGGTGAGAAGTATGGCACCAAGGTGCGGGTAGTAAGCATCGAGGGCTTTTCCAAAGAACTTTGCGGCGGTACTCATGCCAGTTCCACTGGCGAACTGGGCTTATTTAAAATCCTTACCGAAAGCTCTTCTGCAGCCGGCATTCGCAGAATCGAAGGAATCACCGGCAGAGCAGCTTACCATTGGGTTAACAGCCTGCAGGATACCCTGGAAAGAGTAGCCCGGCATTTGCACAGCCCCGTTACTTCCGTGGAAACCAAGCTGGAAGCTTTGCTGGATAGTACCACGCATCTGGAGCGCGAACTAAGCGAACTCCATAATAAGGCGAATTCCGCCATGGCAGACCAGCTATTGGCTACTGCCCAAGCCTGGAATGAATATCAGCTGGTGATCAAACAAACCGGGATCAAGAACCAGGATGATCTGAAACAATTGATGGATAGCCTTAAAAATAAAGCAAATAATACTATAATAGTGCTATTTAACCTCTATGAGGATAAGCTAAATATAATCACCGTAGTTAGTTCAGACCTCCTGAAACGCTTTCATGCCGGCAAGATTGTTGCCCTAGTCGCCGCGCAACTGGAAGGTAAAGGCGGGGGCCGTCCCGATGCTGCCATGGCGGGTGGAAAGGCCATCGAGAAGCTTCCGGAAGTGATCAAAACAGTGCCGGAGCTTATCAGCCAGGCATAAATGAAGATACTCATCATCCGGCTGAGTTCACTGGGGGATATCATCCTCACTCAGCCGGTTTGTACCCTGCTGCAAAAGGCTTTCCCAGATGCGGAGCTGAGCTACATGTGCAAGGAACAATATACGATGCTTCCCCAGCTATTTGATCCCCCGCTAAAGGTGATCCCTTACCATAAGAGCCTGGCTTTTCACATAGGCTTGCGAAATCTTCATTATGATCTGGTGATCGACCTGCATACCAAGTTCTCTTCCATGCTGGTAAGTTACCTGTTAAATGCAAAGCGGCGGGTGCGTTATGATAAGCAGCGCCATATTCGCAGCCGCATTGTAGCCGGAAATCATTCTTTGGCCATCAACAGCACCGTAGATCTCTACGTAAGTGCGCTTGGCAAACTTGGCATTCCTACTAGCTGGCAGGCACCCCAAATGCGTTTACCTGATTTGCCTGAAAAGCTGCTTCCTCAGCGGGATGTAAAGAAGATTGCCGTCATCCCCGGGGCAACGCATGCTACCAAACGCTATCCGGCTGCGCAGTACCTGGAGTTTATCAACATGAATCCCCAGTGGGAATTTCTGTTATTTGGTTCCAAGGATGATCATGAGCTATGTGCCGGGATTGCCAGAGCAGCTCAGGCAAATTGCACTGATTATTCGGGTAAGCTGAATTTGATAGAGCTCTATCAGGCTATGGCTCAGTGTGATCTGATCATCAGTGGGGATACCGGTCCCATGCATTTGGCAGCAACTCTGGCCAAGCCACAAATTGCCATTTTTGGCGCCACGCACCCCCGTTTGGGATTTAAACCCATTAATCCCCAAGCCAAAATTCTTTGTGCCGGTTTACCCTGCCAACCCTGCCATCTGCATGGCGGAGATAAATGTCCCTTGGGTCACTTTACATGCATGAAGCAAATCACCGCGGAATCCTTAAGCAGCGTGGTGTATGAGATGCTGGGTTAACCCCCACTACGTATTGGCTCATTCCATTGCGCCAGAACAATGGCGGTTTGGCAACCGCCAATACCCCCTAAACTCATTCACTGCTGATAATCGCAGAAATCACATTATCCGGATCAACCTGTTTAAGGAAGATATTGATAGCCGAGGTTAGCGGTACGCAGATCAGCATGCCTACAATTCCCCACAGCCAACCCCAGAAGATCAGGGATATCAATACCATGATGGGGGTGAGGTTCAGCCGGTTACCCTGCAAGCGCGGCTCCAGGATATTCCCGAAAACCATCTGCGTGGCGATGATGAATATGCTGAAGAATAGCAGCCTTGCGTCAAATCCCCCTTGCAAAAAGCAAATGATGATGGGAATCGCGGAGGCAATGATGGAACCGATATTGGGGATGAAATTAAGCACAAAAAGCAAGATACCGCACACCAATACGAAATCCACTCCATAAAGCAACATCAAACCCATTCCCACCAATGCTGTAGCCAGGCTGATGATAGTTTTTACCGTTAAGTAATTCTGTATTTGCTTTTCCACGCGGTTGATCGTATCTGCGGTTTGAGCTTTGCTTTTAGAACTGAGCACTTTTTTCAGCCGCACCCCCAGTTTATCCGCTTCCAAAAGGATAAAAATAAGGAACACCAGGATCAGAAAGATATTCCACATGCTGTCCATCAAGCCAGTCATGGTACCAGTAATGATCTTGGGAAGGGATAAAGACCCTCCCGAAAACAGATGCTTAAGATCCAGCAGCGGAATATTCTGGCTGGCGATATCGAGGCGTTTGCCAAAGGCGGCCAGTTGCTCCGAACCTTGTTCCAAAAAACTTTCGAAGCGGAGCTGATATTTGGGAAGGCCGGTAACAATACTATTGGTAGCGGTATAAAGGATCATCGATACCAACCAGAAGGTAATGGCGATGATCACCAGAGTAATCGTCAGGATCAGCCACATGGGGACATTTTTCCGTTTCAGATACGAGGTTAAAGGGGCGAAAATGAAAGCAATGAAGGCTGCCAGAATCAGAGGAATAAAGATATCCTTGAGAGTCTTCAAAATTATCACTACAACAGGGATAACCAGCACGACCAACAGGCTGCGAATGAGTTTCAGCTCTTTCGTATAATCGCTCATGACGCCTCACAAATGTATTTTGGCTAAGGATAATTGGCAGCCATTGCACGTCAAGCAATATCATTGCCTACACCTTGCCAAGAGCTAGGTGATATCTATCTGATGGGTGGGCAAAGAAGCTCCGCTGAAATTCATTGGAGGCTCTCAAGCAGAGATTCAAGATCTTATTGCCAGGTTCTTTGCAAGCCCTTCGGAACTCCATCGGGGATCTCATCATTTATTGTTTCTGCCAAGAACCCTCCCGCATTCCTCCCTCATTGTGATGTGGGTGGAATGCGGGAAGTGACTTGGCCACGCTTACGGCTGATAGTGGAAACTTCTTTGGGGATAAACAAAAGATTGTGCTTGACGAAAAATCCGCACCCGGTAGTTTAGGCATCGTAAGCAGTGTGTGTTCAACCTGCTTCTTACAGCGAGTCTGTAAACTAATCCCGAGCATATATCAAATGAGGAGATTCCCATGAACGAAATCATCAAGTTCCTTAATCAGGTGGAAGGTGGAATCGTTTTGGATGCTGCTACCGGCAGGGGCGAATTTATCACCATCCTGAAACAGCATCTGAAAAGCTACATCCAGATAGTTGGGATTGATGCCTCAGAGAGGTCTGTGGAATATGCCCAGAAGTTCTTCCCGGAAAATGACGTGGAAGTTTATAAGATGAATTTGGAGAACATCCAATTTGCAGATGAATATTTCGATATGGTTACGATCTCAAATTCTCTGCACCATCTGGAGCATCTGGACGTGGTGTTCAAGGAACTGCTGCGGGTATTGAAGCCCGGGGGCAAGCTTCTGGTGGCGGAAATGTATTCTGACGGAAATCAAAGCCCCGCCCAGCAGAGCCATATTATGCTGCATCACTGGCTTGCCGGAGTGGACAGGCGCTATGGCACCTATCATCAGAGCACTTTCGGCAAAGCGGCTTTGGAAGATATCTATGCCAATATCCCTCTGAAGCAGAAGCATATCGCCGATTTCTACATTCCCGTGGATGACCCGAACCGCAATTGCCAAAGCCTTTTAAAGAATTGCCAGGATACTTTGAAACGTCTGGAAGCCATTCCCGATGCCGAGGAGCTGATCGAAACCGGCAAAAATCTGATAAAACGAATTCAGGAAATTGGCTGCGCCGGAGCCAGCAGGTTGCTGCTCACCGGAGTAAAATAACCATGACCAATAAAATAAACAAACCATGTAATCCGCTGCACAAGCCGGGGATTGCCATAAAAGGAGAATAAGGATGCTGATCGAAGACGATCTGTTTAGTTTAAACCAGTTGCAATTAAATCGCATTGCGAAGAAGATAGGCCTCACGGGCTATACTCAATTAAAAGGCACGGAACTCATCTTTAAGATGCTGGAGTTTCAGGCTGCACAGGAAGGTTTGGCCTTCGTTACCGGATGTTTGGAGATTATGGACGATGGCTTTGGCTTTCTCAGATTTCCCCAAAATAACTATAATCCCGGCCGGGATGACGTGTATGTTTCGCTTACGCAGATCCGTAGATTTGGGCTGAAAACCGGCCACATGATCAGCGGTCCGGTGCGTTCACCCAAGGAAGGGGAAAAATATTATGCCCTGCTGCGGGTGGAATCCATTAACAATCTGGCTCCCAATTGCCTTCAGGATCTGAGAACTTTCGATGAGCTAACCCCCTATTATCCCACCGAAAGGCTGAATCTGGAATTTGACGCCGAGAACTATAACACCCGCATCATCAATCTCTTTACCCCTATCGGCAAGGGCCAGAGAGGCCTGATCGTGGCTGCTCCGCGTACCGGTAAAACCACGCTGTTGCAGGATACCGCCAATGCCATTCTCAGCAATCATCCTGAAGTATTTCTGATCGTGCTGCTGGTGGATGAACGTCCCGAAGAAGTAACGGAAATGAAGAAGATTTTAAAGCCCGGTAACCGGGAAGTGATCAGCTCCACCTTCGACGAATCTCCCAAAAACCATACCGCGGTTAGCGAAATGGTGCTGGAAAAGGCCAAGCGGATGATCGAGCTGAATCAGGATGTGGTGATCGTTTTAGATAGTATCACACGTTTAGCCCGGGCTTATAATAATATCACCCCTTCCAGCGGCAAAGTGCTTAGCGGCGGTATCGATGCCAATGGCCTTATCAAACCCAAGAAATTTCTGGGTGCAGCACGTAATACCGAAGAAGCAGGAAGCCTCACCATTATTGCCACCGCCCTTATCGATACCGGCAGCAAGATGGATCAGGTGATCTTTGAAGAATTCAAGGGTACGGGTAATATGGAACTGGTGCTGGATCGCTCTATCAGCGATATGCGTCTGTATCCTGCCATCGATCTGGTAAAAAGCGGAACCCGACGCGAAGAATTGCTGCTCACCAAAAACGAAACCAACCGCATGTATGTGCTGCGTAAATATCTGAAGACGATCAGTCCGATCCAGGGAATCGAGACCCTGCGCAAGAAAATGCAGGCCACCGAAACCAATCACGACTTACTCAATTCTATGAGCAATTAATGCGCTTATACAGCCCCCTTTCAGTGAAAAAGCTATTCGTGCTATTGGGCTTGGCCTTGCTGATGTCTGTATCCTCCGCGGCAGTGAGAAAAGAATTCACCGCTCTGGAACAGCTGGTGCAAAGCGGAAAACTGGATGAAGCCACCGACCTGATAGGGACCCTTAAACCCTACAACGACGAAGAGCGTGCCTTTGTGGGTTTCTATGCCGCGCGCCTTAAGGTGAAGTATGCCGAGTTGAAGAGTGGATATGAACTGGTAGTAAGTAAATATCCCCAAAGCGATTATGCGCAAGCTGCCAGGATGGAACTGGCCAAGCTCCAGATTCTGGATAGGGATTGGGATGCGGCGGCGGAAAACCTCAAAAAAGTTACCTCCAATTACCTTTTGGAACGCTTTTACTGGCAAGGGCTAATCTACTGGTGGCAAGATGATTTTGACAAAGCGATCAGCTCTGTGGAAAATTATCTGCGCCTGGCCCCCAAAGGCACTTACTGCGAAGATGCATACTATCTGATGGCGGAATGCTATCTGGCTCAAAAAAAGTCATACAGCGCTATTACCGCCCTGAATAAACTGCACGATCTGGGGCTGCCGGATATCGATCAGCAATATCTGAGCTACAAACTGGGTTATGCCCACGAGCAATCGGGGAAAGTGGTGGAAGCGGTTAATTTCTATAAGCAGGGATATTTCCTGGATAAGTATTCACAGATTGCCTATACCATTGAAGATCGCCTCT
Source organism: Candidatus Cloacimonadota bacterium (assembly GCA_017996595.1). GTDB lineage: Bacteria > Cloacimonadota > Cloacimonadia > Cloacimonadales > Cloacimonadaceae > Cloacimonas. The sequence continues at coordinate 3,359 of JAGOGT010000019.1, read as the reverse complement.
TTGAGTTGCGCTATACCAGCAAGAATATCGATATCGGTTTTTTGTATCCCTATTCGATGCTACAGATACCTCCGGCCGAAAGCAGCGCTGTGGATAGCCCGGTTATTCCCGCTCCGCCAAAGAGCGCTACTACTGCCGCTTCGCCACCTCCAGATCTGGAAGCTCCCATAAAACTGAAGGCCAAGCCTTCCAGTGGCTTCTATGTGCAGGCGGGACGCTTTTCCCAGGAAGCAAATGCCAACAAGCTGGTTCTGAATATCAGGTTGCTAAGCCTGCCCGCAGTGTATTACGAAGATGTATCCGGCGGTAAGAAAACCTGGGTGGTGCTAAGTGGAGCCTATGAAAACAGGACCAAAGCTGAAGAAGCAAAGAACCTGCTCTTATCTCAGGATATCAATTGCTTCGTAGCCCAGTACTAAGCTAAGCGCCAGATATGGAAGATAAAAAGCTTACTCCGATGCTTCGGCAGTTCTTTGAGGTAAAAGAGAAGCATCCGGATAAACTGATCCTCTTTCGGATGGGCGATTTTTACGAAACCTTTTTCGACGATGCGCATACGGCCTCCCGGGTTTTGAATATCACCCTTACCACCCGTAATAAGAATGACGACGAACCCATTCCCCTGGCCGGTTTTCCTTACCATGCTTTGAATAACTATCTGGATAAGCTTATCAAAGCCGGACTGAAAGTGGTGATCTGTGAACAGACTGAAGATCCCAAGAAAGCCGTGGGCCTTGTGAAAAGAGAAGTAACGGAGATCATTACTCCCGGTGCGGTGCTGGATAACTCGCTTTTGGATGGCAGTGCCAATGTGTTTCTGGCAGCGCTGTACTATCTGGATGCGGATAAAAAGATCGGACTTGCTCATCTTGATCTCTCCACGGGGGAGTTTAATTTTACAGAGCTGAATAAAGCAGATTTGGTAAATGAACTTTCGCGCTTGAGACCTGCGGAAATTGTGGTGGCCGACAGCGCTGTGGAGAGCTTTATCAAAGGCTTGTCCCTGGCAGCACAGCCTACCATAACCATTTTTGATACCTGGCAGTTTCAGCCTGCCGAGGCGGTTCTAACCCTGAAAAAGCACTTTGGGGTCAGCTCGCTGGAAGCTTACGGAGCGCATAACAAAAGCCTTGGTGCCACTGCTGCCGGTGCGGCCATAGCCTATGTGCAAAATCTATACAGCTCCCCCTTGAAGCACATTTCTTCGCTTAGCTATTATTCGCTATCTCACTACATGCAGCTGGACGAGATCAGCCGCCGCAATCTGGAATTAACCCATAGCCTCAGATATGGCAGCAAGCATGGGTCTTTGATTTCGGTGCTCGATCAAACCATGACCCCTATGGGTACCAGGTTGCTACAGCAATGGCTGCTTCATCCTTTGATGGAGACGGAGGAGATTCTTTCGCGGCAGAATACCATCAAGGCTTTTTTGGATAAAAGCGGGCACCTGAAAGAGCTGCGCCGCGACTTGAAAGAGATCGGGGATATCGCCCGTATCGTCTCCCGTTTGGGAGCTTTGCGCATCAATCCCCGGGAAATAGTAGCTTTAAAATCCTATCTCTTATCCGCTCAGAATCTCAAAACCCGGCTGGCTGATTTCCGTGATGGCCGCATTGAATTGTGGCTGCAGCAGATGAGTAATTTTGGGGAGCTTATCACCTCCATCGATACCGCCATCAGAGATAATCCCCCGCTTACCATCACCGAGGGCGGAATCTTCCAAAAGGGCTTCAATGACGATTTGGACGAATTGCTGGAATTGATTCACGACGGTAAAAGCTGGATTGCTCGCTTGGAAGAGGATGAACGGCATAAAACCGGCATCCCCAGCCTGAAAGTAGGCTATAACCGCGTTTTTGGCTATTACCTGGAAGTTACCAGCATCCACAAAAGCAAGGTGCCGGATTACTACACTCCCAAGCAGACTCTCAGTAATTCGGAGCGCTATATATCGCCGCGTTTAAAGGAATTTGAAGCCAAGGTGCTTTCTTCTGAAGAGAAGATCAAAAACCTCGAATATGAGCTCTTCAAAGATTTTCGCAGTAGCCTGGCCGAGGCCTTGCCCCGATTGCAATTGCTTAGTGAAACTGTGGCGGAGATCGACGTATTTCTTTCCCTGGCCTTTCTTGCCTGGCAAAATCATTATTGCTGCCCCAGCTTCACCGCAAGCCGGGAACTGAGGATCATCGAGGGACGCCATCCCGTAATCGAAAAACTGGTGGAAACAGATAAATTTATCCCCAATGATACCTTGCTGGATTATCCTGATACGGGTATTGCCATCATCACCGGCCCCAATATGGCGGGTAAATCCACTTTCCTGCGCCAGGTAGGCCTGCTGGTGATTCTGGCGCAGATGGGAAGCTTTGTCCCTGCCACGCAGATGAGCCTGCCGATCTTTGATCGCGTGTTTACACGCGTAGGCGCTTCGGACAATCTTGCCCAAGGACAGAGCACCTTCCTGGTGGAAATGATCGAAACTGCCAATATCCTCAATTCCGCCACCGATAAATCCCTTATCTTGCTTGATGAAATCGGCAGGGGCACCTCCACTTTCGACGGCCTCAGTCTTGCCTGGGCGATCATCGAGCACATCCAGAAATACAAGCATGCCCTAACCCTTTTTGCCACACACTATCATGAGCTTACCGAGCTGGAAAATATCTATCCAGAAATCAAGAACTATAATGTTGCCGTGAAGCTGTGGAACGACGAGATGATCTTTATCCGCAAGATTGAGCGCGGTGGGGCAGACCAAAGCTACGGAATTCAGGTGGCACGTTTGGCCGGAGTACCCGAAAAAGTGATCCGCCGTGCCCGCGAGATTCTAAAAAACCTTGAAGAACACGAGATCAGCCCTCAGGGACTATCCGCTTCCATTCGCCGCAAGCTGAATCGCGATACTCCACAGATCGATATTTTCGAAGTGCTTGCCGATAAAGCCGGAGAACACGAACCGCTCCTGAACGAAATCAGGGAGCTGGAACTGAATGAGATCAGCCCTGCCGGAGCCTGGCAACGCCTCAAAGAAATACAAGAGCAATTACTGGGAGACAAATGAAAAAGCTAATTCCCCTCCTCATCCTCGGCATGATGCTGCTAAATGCCTGCAGCACCAATCGCAGCAGTGAAGCCGCGGGAAAAATAAATGGCACCCCGATCAGCCTGGAACAATTCTATGGTTCCCAGCGCCGCAATTATGCCGATTTCAGTTATCGCTATGGCAAGAATCCCGATACCACGGAGCGCCGCAAGATCTTCAACGACACCTGGCGCAGCCTCACTCAATATACGATCCTGAAAGACTATTTTGAAAAGTACGACATCAAGGTGAGCGACCAGGAAGCGATCGATAC
>JAGOGT010000018.1 GCA_017996595.1 Candidatus Cloacimonadota bacterium | reverse complement strand
ACCATTTCATTGGCAAGGGCCAGAGGCTCAGGATTGTCTTTCTCATAGATTTCGGTAAAGAGATGACGTCCCTTGGCCTTGTTCAGCTCCAGAGTCTCACTCTGATAGAAAGTACGGCGCAAATCCATATCCGTGGAAATTCCGATCGCACGCAGCAGCGTGGTTACCGGAAGCTTGCGGCGCTTATCGATATGCACAAACATCACATCGTGGATATCGATATCAAATTCCAGCCAGGAACCATTATAGGGAATCACTTTGGCTGAATATAAGGTCTTTCCGCTGGGGTGTTTCTCTTCCGAGAAGAATACCCCGGGAGAACGTTGCAATTGAGAGATGATTACTCTTTCCGCTCCATTTACGACGAACGTTCCCTGCTCAGTAACCAGGGGGATCTCGCCTAAAAAGACATCTTGCTCCAGAGTATCCTTATGCTCCCGTACGCCTTCGTTATTTTCAAACACGCTGAGGCGCATTTTCGCCTTCAGAGGTGCCTGATACGATAGATTACGGTCACGGCATTCTTCGATAGTGTACTTTTCTTGCAGTACGTTATATTCGATGAATTCCAGCAGGAAGTTCCCCTTGGAGTCCTCGAGGGGGAATATCGATTCAAAGACAGCTTGCAATCCTGTCTTTGATCTGCGTTGCGGATGGATCTCTTTCTGCAGAAAATCGTTGAAGGAATCCACTTGCATTGCCAGAAGATTCGGAATCTCCACTTCCGGGATTCCAAGCTCGGCAAATCTTCCGGAAATACGGGAATAACTTTTGACCTTTCTCAAAAGCTCTCTCCTTTGCGGTCTCTCAAACCAACATCATGGTTTTTGGGTTTGTTGCTTTTTGTATTCACGCTTTGGGCACCATACATAATCTATTGAACCGGTTTACAGGTAAACCAAATTTCACGGTAATATCCAGCCTTAAATAGTCCAAAAAAAGTCCCTACGGACTTTTTTTGGACCTTTATCTCAGTTGGGAAGAGCTTACTTAACTTCGACAGTTGCACCGGCTTCTTCGAGTTTCTTCTTGGTAGAATCGGCTTCTTCTTTGCTGACTTTCTCGGAGACCAATTTGGGGGCACCGTCCACCAGGTCTTTGGCTTCTTTCAGCCCAAGCTTGGTGATCTCACGGACAACCTTGATCACGTTGATCTTCTTCTCGCCTGCGTTGGCAAGGATCACGTCAAATTCTGTCTGTTCTTCTTTGGCACTTGCATCGCCACCAGCGGCGGGTGCTACCATAGCCGCCACGGGAGCAGCTGCGGATACGCCAAAAATCTCTTCCATTTCTTTCACTAATTCAGAGAGCTCCAGCACGGTCATCTCTTTGATCAGATCAATTACTTGTTGCTTTTTATCGGACATTGTTCCTCCATCGGATCTATGAATATTTTTTCTTAGCTGGCTTCAGCTTGTTTTTTTACTATGGCATCAAGCGCATACACGAATTTGCGGATGATTCCCATACTTACTCCCATGAAGCCAGTGAGCGGAGCTTGCATGCTTCCCAGCACCTTGGCAAGGAGTTCTTCGCGGGACGGAAGGGCTGCCAGGGCAGTGAGATCGGCTGCGGAAAAGATGTGTCCGCCAATATACCCAATCTTGAACTTCGGAAAGTTCTTGTCTTCCATCACTTCTTTCAAGAATTTAATCATTTCACGTGCCGGGGTAACTTCATCGATTTTACACACCGCCACTGCAGTAGGACCTTGCAGGTGGCTATCCAAATCGGATATGCCAAGCCCGTTCAAGGCGATCTTGATCAGAGTGTTCTTTTGAACAAAGTAGTCCACTTGACCGGCACGGAATCTGTTGCGCAATTGATTCACTTGTTCGATGTTTATTCCCTTATAATCTACCAGTACGATCGCTTTTGCGCCACTTAATCTTGCCGTTAAGTCTTTTACAATGTCGTATTTAACATCTTGTACCATGTTTCATACCCCCTTAGCTCTTTGCTTCCAAGGTTGCGCTTGCGACCTGCATCTTAATGCCGGGTCCCATTGTGGTGCAGAGGGTGATGCTGCGAATAAATACGCCCTTCAGAGTTGCGGGTCTTTCCTTGATGATGGCAGCCAGAATAGCTTTGATATTATCTTTCAGCTTATCCTCGTCGAAGCTGCGTTTTCCGGCCATAATGTGCAGATTGGCAAACTTATCCACACGATAAGCTACCTTTCCACCCTTGGCTTCTTCCACCGCTTTACCAACATCCATGGTAACCGTACCCACTTTCGGGTTTGGCATCATACCTCTGGGACCAAGAACGCGTCCCAGCTTTCCAATCTTGCCCATCAGGGTAGGAGTGGAGATCACTACGTCAAATTCGAACCAACCGCCCGATATCTTTTCGATCAGATCATCCACGCCAACAAAATCGGCGCCAGCTTTTCTGGCTTCATCTGCCTTATCACCTTCAGCGAAAACCAGGGTTCGCACTGTCTTCCCCGTTCCGTGGGGAAGCACCAGCGAATTACGGATCTGCTGATCGGCTTTACGAGGATCAACGCCCAGATTGAAGTGAAGCTCCACTGTTTCATCAAACTTGGAAGCCGGTAAACTCTTCAAAAGCTTGAGTGCTTCAGCGAGATCAAATCTCTTCTGGCGGTCGAACATCGTGTAGGCAACGTTGTACCTTTTACTATGCTTCATTGACTCTCCTTATGAATACTATCTCCTGCGCGGTAAGCATGTTAGTCTTCAACGACCACACCCATGCTCCGTGCAGTTCCAGCGATCATACTCATAGCAGATTCAAGGGAATTGCAATTCATGTCTTGAATTTTCAGCTCGGCAATGGTTTTCAATTGGGCACGGTTTACTTTGCCAACCTTGGTTTTGTTGGGAACCGCGCTGCCTTTGGCGAGACCTGCTTCTTTCTTGATCAGCACTGCCGCAGGCGGAGTCTTGATCTCGAAAGTGAACGATTTATTCTTGGCCACATAAATCAATACCGGAAATACCATTCCAGGCTGATCAGCGGTCTTCTCGTTAAATTGACGGCAAAATTCGGGAATATTCACCCCGGCCTGACCCAAAGCAGGGCCAACCGGCGGAGCCGGAGTTGCCTTGCCGGCAGGAAGCTGCAATTTAATCGTTGCTACGGCATCTTTAGGTTTTGCCATGTTACTACCTCTATACTAGTTACTTTATTTCTTTATCAGTTCCACCTGATTGGAATTAAGCTCCACAGGTGTACGGCGTCCAAATACGGTTACATCGATAACCAGCTTGGAACCGTCATCGGCTATTTTTTGCACGATCCCCTCAAAATCGGAGAAAGGCCCAGCGTTTACTTTCACCATATCGCCGGGCATAAATGAATAAATCTTCAAATCGCGATCGGGATCGGTGATGCCCAAAAGCCGGTCAACTTCATCCTGGCTAAGCGGCGCTGGATCCTTATGATCCTTGCCGATTCCCAAAAATCCCGTTACTCCCGCAATTCCCATCACGTAGGTCTTCAGCTCCGCACACATCTCTGCTTCCATAATTACATACGATGTGAAGAGCTTGCGTTCCCGTTCCACTTTCTTGCCCTCTCGGATAATAAAAGTTTTGCGTACAGGTACCAGCAAGCGGCCCACCATATCGGCCAGCTTGGTGTCGGCCAGCCCTTTTTCAATGGCGGTCTTCACCTTGTTCTCATGTCCGGAATAGGTATGGATCACATACCACTTCATGCTGCTTTTCCTGTCCTTCAGAACACAATTTCAACTATTTTGCTGAAACCGAAATCCACCAGCGACAAAAATATCGCCACAATTGCTGACATCACCAGCACTACGATCGTGCCTTCTTTCATATCAGCCTTATTAGGCCAGCTTACGCTTTTCATTTCTGAACGGACTTCCCGGTAAAAGCGCTTGATCTTCTCAAATAAGTTCTTCATACTAATCAATACTTCCTTATGTTCCTAAGGCGCCATCTGTATCCGGCGCCAGGAATTGTGGCAGGACAGGCAGGAATCGAACCCGCAACCCCCGGTTTTGGAGACCGGTGCTCTACCAGTTGAACTACTGTCCTGCACTTATCATCTTCTTCAGCGTTTAGCGCTGTTTATGAACAGTATGTTTCCGGCAGCAGGGGCAGAATTTCTTCAGCTCCATTCTGTTCGGATGCTTACGCTTGTTCCGGGTGGTGGTGTAATTCCGGTTTTTACAATCTTCGCAAGCCAGAATAATGATATCTCTCATTTTTTATCCCGCTTAGCTGGATTTACTCAATAATAGTTCCGACCACGCCGCTGCCGATGGTGTGACCACCTTCGCGGATAGCGAAGCGCAGTCCCTGTTCCATAGCAATGGGGGTGATCAGGTGACCGGTGATTTGCACATTGTCGCCAGGCATAACCATTTTCACGCCTTCAGGCAGATGCAGGGTTCCGGTAACGTCTGTGGTACGGAAATAGAATTGGGGACGGTAACCATCTTGGAAGGGTTTGTGCCGTCCACCTTCGTCTTTGGTAAGCACGTAGGTTTGTCCGGTAAATTTGGTGTGGGGAGTGATGGATTTCGGTTTGGCAAGCACCATTCCGCGTTCCACATCGGTCTTGGCAAAGCCACGCAGCAGCACGCCGATATTATCGCCGGCCTGGGCTTCATCAAGGAGCTTACGGAACATTTCCACTCCGGTGCAGGTAGTTTCCACAGTCTCGCGGATACCTACACGTTCCACTTTATCCTGGATTTTGATCACACCACGTTCCACACGTCCGGTAGCCACAGTTCCACGTCCGGGAATACTGAAAACGTCTTCCACGGGCATCAGGAAAGGCTTGTCAACCGCACGGTCAGGAAGCGGGATGTAGCTGTCGATGGCGTCCACCAGAGCTTGGATCTGGGCTTCACCTTCGGGATCGCCATTCAAACCCTTCAGGGCTGAACCGCGAATCACGGGACATTCGTCGCCAGGGAAATCATACTTGTCGAGAAGCTCACGAACTTCCATCTCTACGAGGTCCAAAAGCTCGGAATCTTCAACAAGGTCGCACTTGTTCATGAACACGACTACGGCAGGAACACCTACCTGACGGGCAAGCAGAATGTGCTCGCGGGTTTGGGGCATGGGTCCGTCATAGGCACTTACTACCAGGATCGCTCCGTCCATCTGTGCGGCTCCGGTGATCATGTTTTTGATATAGTCAGCATGACCGGGGCAGTCCACATGGGCGTAATGACGATTGTCGGATTCGTATTCCACGTGCGCTGTAGCAATGGTTATACCGCGGGCTTTTTCTTCCGGTGCATTGTCAATACTATCGAATGAACGGAATTTGGCACCGCCCTTTTTACTCAGATACAAAGTTATCGCTGCGGTCAGCGTAGTTTTACCATGGTCGATGTGACCAATCGTACCCACGTTTACGTGTGGCTTGTTACGTACGAATTTCTCTTTTGCCATTGTTCCTCCTGGAATTTGCATTCCATGTCGTGTTTATTTCGCTGCTAAAAATACAATGACAGTTCTCAAATCCTTCAGGTCCGGAGCCGAACTCCAACCTGATCGCTTCGATCACTGCTGACAATAAAAGTGGAGCTCAAGACCGGATTTGAACCGGTGACCTCGTCCTTACCAAGGACGCGCTCTACCGACTGAGCTACTTGAGCTTATCCACAAATCTCTGGAGCGGGAAACGGGGTTCGAACCCGCGACCCTCAGCTTGGAAGGCTGATGCTCTAGCCAACTGAGCTACTCCCGCTGGCGTAAATATAATTTATGGTGGAGAGGGGAGGATTTGAACCTCCGAAGGCGTCCGCCGACAGATTTACAGTCTGTTCCCTTTGACCACTCGGGAACCTCTCCACGTCTATTCACTTCTTTATCGCTGGAGCCGATGAAGGGAATTGAACCCCCAACCTATTGATTACAAATCAATTGCTCTACCGTTGAGCTACATCGGCAACGAGTTTTGCCACTAAATTTTAGTCCCCTATTATTGTCAATAGCTTTTTTGGACTCACTCTATGTTTTTGATGCATAAAACTACATCTGAAGCCAAAAAATCTGCTGCCCATAGGCTGTCAATGACTTTCTGAAAGATATTTCATGGAACTATGGCCGTCCTCCGGAGAATGCAATGTAATCAATAATCTTACAGACTGCGGAGCACGGCAAGGCGAATGCCCCTAGCCCAGCAATTAATTGGTGGGAACATATGAGATACCCATGTGATGCCCATGTGATGCCCATGCAAATGCCCGGTGATCGCATGGACAGCGCATGAAAAATGAATATGAAGAAGCGATGCGATCATAAAAACAAGGGCTGGAAAACTCCAGCCCTTATCTAAGGTATTTATTGTTAATTAGTTACTTCACGATGTGGAATTCGATGCGGCGGTTTTCGGTGCGGCCTTCCACGGTGTCGTTGGTGGCGATGGGTTTGTCATAGCCGAATCCGGAGGTAGTCATGCGGTCGGCTGCGATGCCGTTATTCACCATATAGGTTTTCACGGAAGCGGCGCGGTCTTCGGAGAGCTTCTTATTCATGGCGGCACCACCGGTGTTATCGGTATGTCCCTGAATTTCCACTTTCACGTTCGGATTGGCTTTCATGGCTTCCACCACTTCTTGCAGGATGTTTCTGGCTTCGGTGGTAAGATTGGCAGAGCCGATCTCAAACTGCACGCCTTTTAAAGAGAAGTCTTGTTCCATGCTGATGCGATCGCGCAGCAGGGGCTTGGGTTGTTCGGCCACCGGCTTAACGTCGGGCACGCCATCAGTATCTTCAAATTCGTTGTAGTTTTCTTTGGTATCGATGTTATTACGCACGGTTTCGTCGGTTCCGGGAGCCTTGTCATTGCGGTCCAGGATACCATCGGCGTCGTTATCCAGATCGGGGATGCCATCCATATCCTGGAAGCTATCCTTATCTTCGGGATCATCCGGCGCGCCATCGCGGCTATCCGGAATGCCATCTTTGTCTCTATCCAGGTCGATATCGGGAATCCCGTCGCTATCCTGCACACCATCAAAATCTTCAGGATCGTTAGGCGCGCCATCACGGCTATCCGGAATGCCATCTTTGTCATTATCCAGATCGGGAATACCATCATTATCCTGGAAGCCATCTCTGTCTTCGGGATCCATGGGAGCGCCATCACGCACATCCGGGATGCCGTCTTTGTCGTTATCCAGATCGGGAATGCCATCGCTGTCCTGATAGCCATCGAAATCTTCAGGATCGTTGGGAGCGCCATCTTTGGAATCGATGATGCCATCGCCATCGGTGTCTTTCTTATTGCCAAAGGCAAGGTTAAAACCAAGCCAGGGCATGAAATAGCCGTCGCTGCCGCCATCATCCACCATATCAATTTCGTCATCCAGGGTATAAACATATTGACCGCCAAGATCGACGCTTACACCTGCAGTGGTAACCAGGGACATTCCCAGGGCCAGGGAAGGAGCAATGGCGAGCTTGGATTCGTCAAATTCGTTCACAACGCCAGCCAGATTACCCTTGGTGGTATATTGTGCAGCTCCCAGGCCAATCGCGCCAAAGGGGGAAAGCCAGGCAAAGGTATCTTCTTTGAGGTCGATCGCTGCTTTGTGGATGGGACGATATTTCAGCATCACATCCGCACCGATTAACTGGGCCTTGAAGCGGTCGTTGTTACCAACTTTTTCCAGATTGGTAAGATAAGGATATAAACCAACGCTGAAATGATCACTCATCCAGGCTTCCCAGGACAAGCCATACATAGGATGGATCCTGTCTGTTCCGCCCTGATCAGTAATGGGATAGGACAAGCCATAGCGCACTCCCACAGTTTGATTGAGAGCAAATAGCGCAGAAGCCGACACGATCAGGAGTGTCATCAACAATGCTAATTTGAGGAACTTGTTCATTGTATCTCCTTTAAATAGTTTACTTGGGCTTATATGATCAGCCCTGGATCTCGTATATCTTGATATTCCACTATAGCTATACTAGATTGTTTTGCAAATCTGTCAAGTGAATTTTATTTATACCAATAAAAAATCGGAGGTGAGGAGCTGAGCACCTCCCTCCGCAAACCTTTTAGCGCAGAGGGAGTTACTTAACGATCACAAATTCGATGCGGCGGTTTTCCGCTCTGCCTTCTTCTGTATTGTTGCTGGCAATGGGACGGGAAAACCCAAATCCTTGGGTAGCCATTCTTTCGGAAGCAATTTCCTGGCTGATCAGGTAATCTTTCACCGATTCGGCACGCTTCAGGGAAAGGGCGTCATTCAGCTCTTTGCTGCCGGTATTATCGGTGTGTCCGTGGATTTCGATCTTCACTTTGGGATATTTCTTCATTTCCGTGGCCACTTCATCCAAAATCTTTCTGGCTTCGGGAGTAAGATTGGCGCTATTGATCTCAAATTGCACGCCCTTAAGGGTAAAATCCTGCTCCATACTGATGCGGTCACGCAATAAGGTACGCTGCACTTTCTGCACCACTTCCTTGGCTTTTTTGCTGCCAAAGGTGTAGCCGATTCCCAAATAAGGCATCAGATAGGAATCGTTGGCCTTAGTGTCGATCTGGTCAAATTTATCATCGAAGGGATGTTCGAACTGGGCACCCAGATCTACATTCACATCCCATTTGGTTTGAAAGGATACGCCCAAACCAGCACTGGGAGCTACAAAAACGGCCTTGCTTTCGTCAAAATCGGTGGCTCCGATATTGCCTTCGGTGCTGTAATTAGCCAAACCAATCCCCAGATTCACGAAGGGGGAAATTCGGCGCACACGGCAATCGGGGAAGTTCAAGGCAAATTTGTTTACGGGACGCAGCTTCAGATTGAGATCGGCACCGATCACGCTGGCTTTGTAATTGGCAATCGGTTCGCCTGCTTCCATGCCGGTGAAATATGGAGCCAGGCCCAGGCTGAGATAGTCTTTCAGCCAGGCTTCATAGCTGATCCCACCCATAAGTTTGGTGGTGGCTTCATCATCGATATCGTGAAAGGGAAGAGTGATCCCGCCTCTGATTCCCACCGTATGTTCAAGGGCAAATGCGGCGCTGCTGATCGCCAGCATAAGCACCAATAGGATAGTGAATTGTACTTTCTTAGTCATTCTTGTTCTCCTTGTGTTATTATAATTCTTTGCTAATAGTATAATCAGAATATTATGTGCACCAAATGCTTTCTAGGATTAATCCCATTTCAAATCGGGTTCCATAAGCAATCTCCTATTTTCAAATAATTCCTTGACTGATTGTTGGAAGACGTGCATGGTGCATCCGTGTGGATTTTTGATGGCTCCACTTAGTTGCAAAATTGTTTGTATGTTTAAGGCGGTAAAGATGTTATGTAACGTTCTTCTGGCAAGTCCCGTAAATCTTTCGGTCTTTTATAAGGTTTGTATACCTGCAAGCCATGGCATTTTTAGTGTGAACTACCCCGTTAATCCAGCTCTTAAATCAATTTCCAAACTCGTATAAAAAAATCAAGGAGAGAGTTATGAAACAAAAACTCATGTTCTTCGTATTCCTGGTGCTTATGCTGGGAATGTTCACAAGCGTGTGGGCGGATGTAGTAATTGGTACTGGAACTACCACTACGACTAATCTTCCTATTACTACCTACTATGGTTATTCATACACACAGCAGATTTATACTGCTGCCCAGATTGGTTCAGCAATCACAATCCAAGGACTGAAATTTTACTTTTCTTCCGGAAGCACTACAAACAGTAATAACTGGACAATTTACATGGGTCATACTTCCAAAACGGATTTTACATCTACTACCGATTGGATTCCCTTAAGCCAAATGACCCAAGTATTCAGTGGAAACCTGGTAATGCCTGCTACCGCTGGATGGTGGGAAGTAACGCTGGGATCCCAATTTGCTTATGACGGAACCAGTAATCTGGTGATCGCCATTGATGAAAACACACCCAGCTATGCTTCCTCAGATGCATATTGGTACAGTTTTGCAAGTGGAGCCAATACGGCAATCTATTATCGTAGTGATTATACTAATCCTGATCCCAATATACCACCTACAGCTACGGGTAGGCTTGGCAATCTAAACCAAATTACATTTGTTACTCCGGGTACACTACCTCCCAACCCAGCAGTTAATCCGACACCTGGGAATGCAGCAATCGATATCAGCAATTACCCCACTCTTTCCTGGCAAAGCGGTGGAGGAGGCCCTACAGCCTATGATGTTTATTTCGGAACAGCTAATCCCCCCGTGACCGTAGTTAGCACTCTGCAGCCTGGGACTACCTACATCCCTGGAGCATTAACCTATGGCCAAACCTATTACTGGAAGGTAGATCCCCATAATGACAATGGCTATGCATCTTCACAAGCTGAGCTTCCTGTATGGTCTTTCACGGTG
>JAGOGT010000017.1 GCA_017996595.1 Candidatus Cloacimonadota bacterium | reverse complement strand
ATCCAATTCCTCAATCCCGATGGCAGCGTGGATCTGGAAACCAATGGCCGCCCCGTTACCCTTGCCGTAAATGGAACTCAGCAAGAGCCGAGTGCCGTGGTTACTCCTGATGACAGGATCGCTATCGTGTGGGAAGATGCCCGCGGCAATAGCCCCAAAATCTATGCCCAGCTTATCAGTGCCACTGGCGAAAGAATGTGGGGAGATGGCGGAATGGAGATTACGGATATCGATCCGCTTCGCCAAAAGGATGCCAGGGTAAGCTTCAACCTAGGGGATGATTCCTTCTACCTGGGCTGGTCTGAATCGGTGCAAGTGGAAAGCAATTTCTTCTATCATGTATATGGACAACGCATCTATAACAACCAGAAAATGTGGGGCGTAAATGGTCGCCTGATCTCTGTATTGCCCACCGGAAGCGAAAACAGCGAATGCACTCTCTATGGCTTGAATGATAGCTACTATATGTGGCATCGTTCCAGCAGCGACAATACGCAAACCATCTGGGTGAAACGGGTTGACAGCAATGGCGACGCTTTTGCCGGATGGGATATTGAGGGCGTGAAAGCCAGCACCTATAATGATTGGGATACTTTCCAGATTTTGCCGGTGGCGCATCAGACTCCCAGTGGCCTTTTCGTGATGTGGAAAGACCTGCGTGGCGATTTTATCCCCAACTACTGGGGACAGCATTTCGGCCCCAGCGGCGTAAGAGAATGGGATCCGATCGGGGTGAATCTTGCCGATCGTCAAAATGAACAGGAACGCCCGGTTATCACTTCCTCAATGTCCGGCGTAACCTTTGCCTGGTGCGAAAACCTGAACGGTGTGCATGATATCGCCATCCAGAAGTATTCTTTAAGCGGTTTGCCCCAATGGGGAAATCTGGGATATTATGTGGTGCAAAAGGATTCCACCCAATCCAATCCTACTATGGTGAAATTCAATAATGGTGCACAGATCGTGGCCTGGACGGATTTTTACAATATTGAAAGCGACATCTATTACAAGTATGTAAATGAAGATGGCACCATGATCGGCGCTCCCCTGGGTTCGGTGCTTACCAATGCTTCGAAGCCTCAATACGATCCCCTGGCGGCCACTTTGAATAACGAAGCCTACGTAGTGTGGGCAGATGGACGCTCCAGTGGCAAAACGGAAATCTTGGGACTCTATGCCCAGAAACTGAATAATCCCGTGGCCAATGATGATCCCACCGCTCCGCCGGTTGGGGGCATTACTTTGGATCAGAATTATCCGAATCCCTTCAATCCCAATACCAAGATCAGCTTCAGTCTTGCCCAGGCCGCCAATGGCCTCAAGCTGCAGATCTTCAATCTGAGGGGACAGCTGGTGAAAGAACTGCTGAGTAGTGATCTTCCTGCCGGTAAACACAGCTATGATTGGGATGGCAGAGATAATAGCGGCAATGGCGTAGCCAGCGGAATGTATTTCTACAAGCTTTCCGGTGACAATGTTTCCATGCAAAAGAAAATGATCCTGATGAAATAGTTAACGGGTTAACAAGTTAACCGGTGATATGAAAAGCCCCGAGCATGACGCCCGGGGCTTTTAATTTTGATCCATGAATTTTGTTTTAGCTTAGTCCTTGGTATCTTCGTGCCATTTATCCACAAGTTCCTGACGCAGCTTCTGCAGGTTCCTTTTCACATCCCCCCAATCGCTGTAATGATAAATCTCGGTTACTTCCAAGATCTCGCGATTCAGCAAATGGATGGTAAAACCCAACCTGTTTAAATCTATGGTCTTAGGATCTGTTCCCAAGTCTCTCACTGTGGAAACGCTCCTAATCTTCTTCAGATCCACCAGTTGCCCATTTGGTAGTTTGTAAGTCATCGGTTCACCTCTCAATCCACAACTGGAGTCAAAGCTAAAGCACTCCGTATTTTTGGCAAGGATTATTTTCTTGATCTGGATAATTATAGAGAATTTGTAGGGAAGCAAGATGTAAAACCCTGAAGCTTGTCTGCTTTCTGATCCCGGCTATACTATCATAAACAGAATTAGTGGAGCTGATAATGAATAATAAACTCTCAGAAATCTTCGCCAATACCAAAGCGAAGTATGAATGCAATTTGGGGCCAAAGGCCTTTCGCGATAATAATGCCTGGCGTAATCGTTTCGAAGAGCCAGACTTGATGCGTTCCCAATTTGCCATCGATCGGGACAGAGTGCTTTACAGCGGCGCATACCGTCGTTATCACGGCAAAACGCAGGTATTCTCTTTCACCAATCTCATCGATGAAGAGATGACCAATCGCAATCTGCATATCGCCTACGTGTCCCAAATCTCCCGAACCATCGGAAAGTATCTGGGATTAAATACGGAACTGATAGAAGCAATTGCCCTGGGCCACGATCTGGGACATTGTCCCTTTGGCCACGATGGTGAGAACGCGCTTTCGGAATGCTGTGAAGCAAGCGGCATTGGAAAATTCCATCATAATATCGAAAGCCTGCATATTGTGGATCATATCTCCCGCAAAGGCCGGGGACTGAATCTTACCTTTCAGGTTCGAGACGGCATCATCGCTCACGACGGCGAAGTGCATAATACCAGGCTGAAACCCCAAACCGACAAAACCAATGACGGGATAGAGGCTTTCATCAAGGCCAAGAAAGCCGGAGAAAATCCCCAATGGATGCCTGCCACCCTGGAAGGCTGTGTGGTGCGGATCACCGATACCATAGCCTACATCGGCCAGGATATCGAGGATGCCATCCGCTATAATATCATTACCCGGGACGAACTCCCCACCGAGCAAGCAGCCTTTTTGGGCAATACCAATAGCCAGATCATCGACACTCTGATCAAAAACGTGATTATCAATAGCTACGAACAGGATTGGATCGCCTTTGACGAAGAAACATCCGAGCACCTGCTGGAGCTGAAACGCTTCAACTACCGGCGTATTTACACCGACGATAACGTGAAGAAAACTAAAGACATCATCAACCGCACCATGCATATCCTTTTTGATAAGTACATGCAGGATATAAAGGAAGGGAACAAGCACTCCAAGATCTTTAAACACTTTCTGGATCATAAACACCTGAATTATCTTGACAGCTTTACCCCTGCGGAGCAAGTGCGTGATTTTATGGCCACGATGACCGATCGCTATTTCAATGAAGAGATCAAGGAATACATGCTTCCCTGGAAGGGTTAAGCGTCATCACCAGCCTTATAACAAGGAGTAATAATGAAAAAACTACTACTGAGCATATTGTTATTGGGGATCTTATCCCTCAGCTTTGCCCTGCCGCGCAATCTGGTGGTGGTGGAAATAGGCACCGGAACCTGGTGTCCCTATTGCCCCGGAGCTGCCATGGGTGCAGATGAACTGATCGCCAACGGTCGTCCCGTAGCTATTATCGAGAACCATAATGGCGACACTTATGCCAATACCTATTCCAATGCCCGAAATTCCTATTATGCGATCACGGGCTATCCCACTGCCGTTTTCGATGGCCTCAATCCCTCGGTTGGCGGCAGCAATACCCAATCCATGTATTCCACTTACCTGCCCAGAGTGAATGCCCGCATGAATGTGGCATCGCATTACACCATTGCCGCAACTGGAAGTATGACCGGGAATAATTTTACCATCCAGGTTACCGTGGCCAAGCCCGAAGCTGATACCAATACCAACGTAGTGCTGCACAGCGCTATCACGGAGAGCGAAATCCAACAATCCTGGCAAGGTCAAAGCCACCTGAATTTCGTTAACCGTTTGATGCTGCCAAGTCAAGCCGGAACCCCTGTAAGCTTAAGCACTGGAGCGCAGCAAACATATACCCTTACTGGAACCTTCGATTCCTCCTGGAATATGAATACCAGCGAAGTAGTGCTCTTTTTGCAAAATACTTCCACCAAAGAAGTTCTGCAAGGGATCAAATACACCTTCCCCGGACTGATGGGAATCAATCCCGTTTCCGATCTCAATCTTGATTTCCCGAATACCTATGTGGGCGGGATCAACCAGGTTCCTCTCACCATCCGCAATTTCTTTGGCAGCACCGTAACCGGCACCATGGCTACCGATAACCCCGTGTTTACCCTCCCCCAAAGCAATTTTACCATTGCTCCCTATGGAACTTTCGAAACCAGCGTGATCTTCTCTCCCCCTGCGCCACAGATCTATACAGCCAATCTTGATATCACCAGCAATCTCACGGGATTTAATAATGTAACAGTGGCACTTAGTGGTCTGGGCTTCATGAATACCCCTCCCATCGTCAATAACGTTGTTGTCTCCGGTCCGCCCGTTATATTCCAGAATCTCTCCGTTAGCTACACTTTCAGCGATCCGGATAATGATGCCGAGGGCACCAGCCGCTTCCAGTGGATGCGGTTTATGGGACCCACTCCCACTCCCATCCCCGATGCCACACAAGATACATACTACGTGCAAGTGGAAGACATGGGCTGGCAGCTCGCCTGTCAGGTTACCCCCCTGGATGAATGGGGTATGCTTGGAACTCCGGTAATGAGCAATCAAACCCTGGCTATCCTGGAACTGCCCGAACCACGTAATCTTACCGGCGCTTACACTCAACCCCGCACGGTGAATCTGGCCTGGCAGGCACCCCTCTATTTTGACGGCCGCGGTCTCATCGGCTATCGCATCTTCCGTAATGGCGCAACTCATGCCAACGTAATGGATCCCGGAACCCTTAGCTATGCCGATACCAATGTACCCTCGGGAACTCATGAATACTATGTGGTGGCGATCTTTAACAATCCTCTCAATTTCTCCAATCCCTCCAATACGGTTACGATCGAAATCCCTGTGGCCAACGAAGATGAGCTGGCTCCGCAAGTTTCGGAAGTATCCGTGTATCCCAATCCTTTCCATGCTCAGGCCAATTTCCAAGTACGTGGAAAGGCCAATCTGCCCCTTAGCCTGGAAATCTATAACCTGAAAGGCCAGATGGTTAATAAGATAACTGCCAATACCGGAAGCCAGGGCAGCACGCTTAGCACCTGGAACGGCCTGGATAAAGATGGCAACCGGGTGCAACCCGGCGTCTATCTCTATCGCGTGCAGGGTTTGGATAAGCCGCTGCAAGGGAAGATCATCCTCAGTAAATAAACAACTGCTCAATATAAAACTAATCCCAGGTTCAGATGATGAGCTTGGGATTTTTTTTGTAGTCGAGGGGTTGAGAGGTCGAGGGGTCGAGGGGTCGAGAGGTCGAGGAGTCGAGGGGTCGAGAGGTCGAGGGGTCTCACCCATTAACCCATTAACCCATTAACCCATTAACCCATTAACCCATTAACCCATTAACCCATTAACCCATTAACCCATTAACCCATTAACCCATTAACCCATTAACCAATTAACCCATTAACCTGAAAACGAAAATGGCGGTCTGGAAACCGCCATGTAAAAAAAAGAACTGGTCGGGATGACAGGATTTGAACCTGCGACCACTTGAACCCCATTCAAGTACGCTAGCCGGACTGCGCTACATCCCGAGCCGGTTAAGCACCTTAAAATTCAGGGTGGTCTTTTTGACAAGCAAAAAATGCAGTTGACAGCTACGCCTTAACTGTAAAATCGCCTCAACTTGGCTTGGGATAAAGATTTCCGGCCGGGAAAATATATAGGTGAAAGAAACATGAGTTTGGTGCAGGTAATAGATGCCAGCCTGGAATTCGGCGGTAACTACATACTGAAGAATATCGATTGCACGCTGGAACACAATAGCCGGATTGGCCTCATCGGGCCTAATGGCAGCGGAAAAAGCACGCTGATAAAGCTGATGCTGGGACAGTTACATCCCGTCAGCGGAGAGGTGATCCGTGCCAAAAAGTGTCATATCGCTTATCTGGCACAGAATTTTGCCCTGGATCCCCTGCAAACGCTCTATACGCACGTTAGCTCCGCACGTAGCGATATTCAAAGCCTGCATCGCCAGATAATGCATCTATCGGAGGAACTGCAGCATAGGCATGAGCCGGAAACAGAGGAAAAGCTGAAACTGGCTTTGGATAGATTCCAGAACCTGGGTGGGGATGAATATGAAAACGAGCTGAAATTCGTATGCAATTCCCTGGGCTTCACGGAAGCTGAGTACAATAAGCCTGCAGGCCTGTTCAGCGGAGGTGAGCAAACCCGCATTTGCCTTGCGGCGATTTTGCTTACTCCCTTTGATCTCTTAATCCTGGATGAGCCTACCAATCACCTTGATATCGCCATGATCGCCTGGCTGGAGCGCTATCTGCTGCAGCTTGGCAAGCCCTATCTGGTGGTATCGCACGATCGCAATTTTCTGGATAATACCGTTTCCAGCATCTACAGCCTGCGCGATGGGAAGCTTAGCATCACCAAGGGAAATTACTCCTCCTATGCCGAGGCAGATGCCATTGCCCGCAAAGCTCAGGAACGGCAATTCGAACGCCAGCAGAAATTTATAAATGAAACCGAGGATTTTATCGCCCGCAATATTGCCGGACAAAAGACCAATATGGCCAAAAGCCGTCTGAAGATGCTTTCCCGCATGGAAATAGTCCAAAAACCCAAGCAGGAAAAGCAGATAAGGCTGAATATCCAAAGCCAAGGCCGTAGCGGTAATGACGTTTTTTCGCTGGAAGACATGGAATTTGGCATCGGCGAAGAGAAAGTGCTGGCCACCCAAGTGAACCTGAAAGCGCATTATAAGGATAGAATTTGCATTCTGGGCACTAATGGCTGTGGAAAAACCACCCTGCTGAAGGCTATGCTGGGAGAAAGGCCGATTCTATCAGGCACCCTGAAGATCGGTGCCAGCCTGGAAATTGCCTATTATGACCAGCATCAGGTTTCCCTGGATGATAGCCTCACCGTGATGGACACACTGTGGCAATTGGTTCCCGAAGCTACCCGGGGCTATGTGCTGGGATGGCTGGCACGTTTTGGCTTCCGCGGCGATGATGTGGATAAATACGTAAGCGTGCTTAGCGGCGGTGAGAAATCACGGCTAAATCTCTGCGTGCTTATTCATTCCCGGCCAAATCTGCTGATCATGGACGAACCCACCAACCATCTGGATATCGCTATGAGCGACGAACTGCTGAAAGCCCTGGATGACTACACCGGAACCATCATCTTTGTCTCGCACGATCGGTGGTTTATCCGCGAACTGGCCACCAAATACTGGATTTTTAACCAGATGATACAAGAGGGACGATATCTACCTACCATCACGGAAAAAACCGACAGCCTGGATGAGGCCATCGCTCTGGCTTTCAACAAACCGGAGCTGCCCAAGGAAGCACCCAAACCCCGCGAAAAGAAGAAGAAGATCAATCCCTGGTATCTGGAGCAGATTCAGCAGCAGATTGATGCTCAGCATGCCATAATCGCGGCAGAACAGGATGAATTGCACAGCATTCACAAGCTACTGGCCCTATCAGATACCTATGCCTCTGCCGAAAAAGTTTTTGAACTGCAAGCCCGCATGAAGCAATTGGAAGATGAGATCAATGCGCATCACGCCCAAATCACCGATCTGGAAACCCAGTATCTGGAGCTGAGCTATGAAGACTAAACGCATTGGCTTCACCACTTCCCTGCCCGTGGAAGTGATTCTGGCCGCAGGACATATCCCCATAGACCTGAATAATATCTTTCTTTCCACCGATGCCCAGGGATTGGTACACAGCGCTGAACTGAAAGGCTTTCCCCGCACGGTTTGCTCGTGGATAAAGGGGAATTTCGCCGCTGCCCTCAAAGCCGATCTGGATGAAGTGATCGGCATCGTGCAGGGAGATTGCTCCAACACGCATTCGCTTTTGGATTTAATCTCTGAGGAAGGCCTGCCCATAGTTCGCTTTTCCTTTCCCGATAATCATGATTACCTGGCCTTGGATAACGAGATTCGCAAGCTGGAAGCGCATTATGGCGTTAGCCGCGCTGCCACCTTGGCCATGAAGCAGAGGCTGGACCGGATCCGAGCCAAGCTGACCACCCTTGATGAATGGACATGGAAGCAGCGTTTGGTGAGCGGCAAGGAAAACCATCTCTGGCAGGTGAATGCCTCGGATTTTCAGGGAAATCCGGATCAATTTGAGCAAGAACTGGATGCCTTTATGGCCGTGGCTGCCAGGCGTGATCCCCTTCCCACCAGGCTACGTTTGGGCTATCTGGGAGTGCCGCCAATCTTTAGCAACATCTATGAGGCAATCAGCGAACTGGGTGGCGAGGTGCTTTATAACGAGGTACAGCGCCAATTTGCCATGCCCTATCTAAAGGAAGACATTGTAGATCAGTACCTTGTATACACCTATCCCTACAGTGTGTTTGACCGCTTGCCGGACATCCAGGAGCAGCTTGCATTAAGGCAGCTCGATGCCATCATCAGCTATACACAAAGCTTTTGCCACCTGCAATTGGATAATCTGATCCTGAAAAAGCACCTCAAACTTCCCTTCCTCACTCTGGAAGGGGATAAACCCGAGGAACTGGATTCACGAACTCTGCTTCGCCTGGAAAGCTTTTTCGAGGTGCATGGATGAAGACGGTAGCCTTGGGTGTCTCCGGAGGCATCGATTCCACCATGACTGCCCTTATCTTGCAAGAGCAAGGCTACAAGGTGATCGGCCTGCACATGACGAAGTGGGATGAAAGCTCGGGAATAATCTCTCAGGATAAACGCGGCTGCTTTGGCCCTGGCGAAAAGGATGCCACTTCTAGCGCCAGGCTCGCTTGTGAGAGGCTGGGCATTCCCTTTTACAGTATAGATTTACGAGACGAATTTGAGCATGAGGTGCTGACCTATTTCCGCAATGAGTTTATGGGGGGACGCACCCCCAATCCCTGCGTGATCTGCAATCGCCGTATCAAATTCGGCAGGCTGATCACCAAAGCCCGAGACATGGGACTGCAGTTTGATTACTTTGCCACCGGACACTATGCTATAAATGAGTATAATGACAGGCTGCAGCGCTGGCAGCTAAGCCAGGCCAGGGACAAAAGCAAGGATCAATCGTACTTCTTGGGCTTTTTGTCGCAAGCGCAGCTCTCGGAGATCATCTTCCCCCTGGGAGCTATGCTGAAATCCGAAATAAAAGCCTATGCCGAGGCCAGGGGCTACGCATATCTGGTGCGTAGAAAGGAAAGCCAGGACTTTCTGGAAGCGGAAGACGCCTCTCCCCTCTTTGCCAAATGCAAACCTGAACCGGGAGACTTTGTGGATGAACAAGGCAAAATCCTGGGACAGCACCAGGGCTTGCCCTATTACACCATCGGCCAGAGACGGCATCTGGGCCTGGCAGGTTTTCCCCAGCCCATGCATGTGCTGAAGATAGATTCCGAAACCAACCGCATCGTTTTGGGGACTGCCGATAGGCTGATGCAAGCTTCCCTCATCGCCGCGAGCATCAATTGGGTGTCTATCCCTCCCACTTCTCAGCAGTTAAGCTGCCATGCCAAAATCCGCAATGCGCATGTGCCTGCCGCTTGTAAGGCTCAGCTGCAGGAGGATGGCACCATGAAAGTGGTGTTTGATACCGCGCAGTCCGCCATCACTCCGGGGCAGCTTTTAGCGCTCTATGATGGGAATTTGCTGCTGGCCGCGGGAATTATCCTTACCGCATAGCAGGATTGATGCACCCCACAAAGCAGTAATCATTTACAACTCTTCCGAATACAGCTGATGCATCCCCTTCCATAAACGTAAAGCACTAATGCACCAATGTAAGTAGCAGTCCCATAATCTTTTCCCATGAGATGCCCAGGTGCTGCCCAGGCAATTGCATGGTGGTCACATGGGCAGCGCATGGGAATGAAGAATGAAAAATGAAGAATGAAAGCTCTCTGATTTTGTACATTTATCCTGTCCATTTGGTACATTTCGTCCATTGCTAAACCTGTAGGCTCTCTTGCAAATTAAGTAGGGAAAAAACTCCTGCTACGCTGATTCTACATCATCCAAAGAACCCTATTCTTTGTTCCGGGTTAGCAACCTGAGAAGCTCCAGCGAATTCCACCAGAGGCTGATAGAGGAAAGCTTGGATATTCATGATTAGGGTCTATGGAAGGTGTATCTACAAACCGAATGAATTCGGTGGACCGACCGAATGAATTCGGTGTTCCGGGCGATTAGTGATATCATCGGTGTTATCTGTGAGAGATATTAAACATCCAGAAGGTGCGGCTCTGGCTCCACAAATTCATCTTCATGACGGTAATTCCAGGCCAGAAGGATTCTTTCCAGAAAAGCCACGATTCCATAGAGCAGCATGCTCAGCAGCACGATCACCGCAATCACGGCAAAAACCTGGGCCGTTTGATAGCTTTTGGTGGCCCGAATCAGGTAAATCCCCAGGCCGGCATTGCCTCCCAGCCATTCGCCGATCACGGCACC
>JAGOGT010000016.1 GCA_017996595.1 Candidatus Cloacimonadota bacterium | reverse complement strand
GCTCTTCGGTGCTGAAAGCCTTGGCCGCGGCTCCCATCAGGCTCAGTTCGCGGCGGATTTGCTGCACATTGAAGCCCAGGGATATCAGCGCGGATTCCACTTCATTAATGCTGTCGCCGATCTCGGACAGATCATGCCCAACATGTTCCATCAGCTGCGGAACCTTGTCTTTCAGCTCCACGAGCATGCGCTGCGCCGATTTCTTACCGATACCAGGGACACGGGTAAGCAGGGCTTCTTCGCCCGAGTTAATGGCACGCACAAAGGCAGGGATGCTAAGCGTGGAGAGCACAGAAAGGGCAATCTTGGGGCCGATGCCGCTGATGCGGGTGAGATGCACAAAAAGTTCCCGTTCCGCAGCCGTGGCAAAGCCATAGAGGCGCACATCGTCCTGGCTAATTTGCAGATAGCTCAGTAGAGTACATTCCTGGCCTGGCTCAGGCAGAGCTTCGTAGGTACTCACCGGTATTCTCAGTTCCCAGCCTATCCCCATGGCTTCGATGATCGCCATCACGGGGCTTTTATGGCTGAGGATGCCTTTGATATATTGAATCATTCATCTCTCACTTTGCATTGGGAAGTGCTTGCCATTTAATGCGGTTATAGTGGCAGGTGGCAATGGCCAGGGCATCGTAGGCATCGTCGCGGTGCGCTTTTTCTTGCAGGGCATAGAGTTGATTGATCATATAGCGAACCTGCTGCTTGGTGGCGTTGCCGTTGCCTACCACGGATTTCTTCACCTCGCGGGGGCTGTATTCCACGATGGGTATCTGGCGTCGGGCCAGTGCCAGAAGGATCACACCCCGGGCCTGGCCAAGCGTAAAGATACTCTTCACCTGTTTGTGAAAGAACATGCTTTCCACCGCCGCGGCCTCGGGCTTGAATTCGTCCAATACCGCCTCGATTTTGCCAAAGAGACCAGCCAGCCTCTCGGGTAAGGTGCTCAGCTTCGATACATCGATCACTTCGCATCCGGCCGCGATCACCTTCCGGCCTTCCATTTGAATAAGGCCATAGCCACAAAAGCGGCTTCCGGGATCAATACCAATGATCATCACGGCGTGTTTATTCTCTTTCGAGTTTCTCCATTACCTCATCGGAAAGTTCAAAATTGGCATACACTTTCTGAACGTCGTCCAGATCTTCCAGAAAGTCTATCAGTTTCATCAGTTTACTGGCCACATCATCAGCGTTGATGGTGTTTTTGGGCACTCTGGTGAGTTCGGCGTTTTTAACGGGGAAGCCCATCTTCTCGAGGCTGGTAATCACGCTGTGGAAATCGCCGGGAGAAGTGTAGATATCGAAATACTCATCATTCAGCTCCACGTCTTCCGCGCCTGCTTCCAAAGCTTGCATCATAAATTCATCTTCATCAAGACCCACCGCGGGTACATTCATAAAGCCTTTTTGCTCGAAATTCCAGGCCACAGCGCCCGATTCCGCCATATTCCCGCCATACTTGGAAAAAGCATGCCTGATCTCGGCCACGGTGCGGTTCTTATTATCGGTCATCGCTTCCACCACGATGCCCACGCCGTTGTGTCCGTAGCCTTCGTAGGTGATTTCTTCGTAGGCTGCGCCTTCGATTTCGCCGGTGCCACGCTTGATGGCTCGCTCGATATTATCTTTGGGCATGTTGTTTTCTTTGGCGGCGGCGATGGCGGTTCTGAGCCTGGGATTCATATCCGGGTCGCCGCTTGATTTGGCAGCCAGAATAATTTCTTTTACGATGCGGGTAAAGATCTTCCCGCGCTTAGCGTCTGTAGCGCCTTTTTTGTGCTTGATGGAACTCCACTTATTGTGTCCTGACATATAAACCTCATTTATTTCTTTTTATCACTACACTGCAAATCATCAAACTGCAGGTAGCCCTATAATGTCAAGCAAAAAGGGAGGCCGACCTTCCGATCGCCTCCCTTGGTATATGATACATTGTTTTTTATGCTTCGGTATCCTGCCAGGCGGCGACCACTTTCTGGGTGATTTCGTCCGGTACCTTCTCATAGTGCGAGAAAGTTTGGGTGAAGCGTCCGCGTCCCTGGGTAAATGACTTCAGGGCAGGATAATAGCTAAACATCTCGGCCACTGGCATTTGCGCGGTGAGATATTGTTTCTTGCCCCGCTGTTCCATGCCCATGATGCGGCCACGGCGGGTGGAAATATCGCCCATCACGTCGCCCATATATTCGCCGGGGACGATGATCACCACTTCGTGAATCGGCTCCAGCAAGATTGGCTTGCATTTCTTGAAGCCTTCTTTCAGAGCCATGGATGAGGCGATCTTGAAAGCCATTTCCGAGCTATCCACATCGTGATAACTGCCGTAATATACTTCCACGGCTACGTCCACCACCTGGTATCCCGCGATGATACCCTTTTCCATGGTCTCCACCAACCCTTTTTCGATGGCGGGCACAAAGTTTGAAGGGATCACGCCGCCCACGATGGCATTGATGAATTGGAAGCCTTCGCCGCGTTCGGTGGGCTTGATGCGGAAATATACTTCGCCGTATTGTCCGCGTCCGCCCGATTGCTTTTTATGGCGATATTGCGATTCGGTGCTGCCCATGATCGTTTCTTTATAAGGAATACGCGGTTCTTTCAGCGTCGCTTCCACTTTATATCTGTTTTTGAGGCGTTTCAGCACCATTAAAAGCTGCTGTTCACCCATGCCCGCAAGCACGTTTTCATGCGTTTCCAGCTTCAGTTCATAGCTGATGGTAGGATCTTCCGCGATTACGCGTTGCAAGGCCTGACCGATCTTGTCTTCATCGGATTGGTTCACCGCTTTTATCGCCTGCCAGCTTGTTGGAGTAGGCAATTCCACGGGAATCATTGCCATGCGCGAGCCGGGGCTAACGATGCTGTTCATCACCTTGGCGTTTTTCAGCTTCACCAGCGCGCCCACATCGCCAGCCTTGATTTCGCTGCAATCGTGGCGGTTTTTACCGATCAGATAGTACATATTGCCGATCTTGTCTTTGGCGTCTTTTTCGGGGATAAATATTTCCGTTCCGGTCTTCAGCGTGCCCGAAAACATACGCACATAGGCGAAGTCACCCATATTCGGATCGGCATAGAGTTTAAAGAGATAGCCCAATATTTCGCCATCGGGGGCAGCCACATAATTGCCCTTCTCGCCATTTATCAAAACTTCCATCCCGCTGGTGTCTGCCGGAGAAGGAAGATAATTGATAATGCCGTCCAAAAGCGCTAAAACACCTTCGCCGGTGCCTGCGGAACACACAAAGGACGGGGAAATCTCGCCCGTTGCCACTGCTTTTTTCAGCCCCGCGATCAGTTTGCCGGTTTCCAGCTCCATATGTTCCAAAAATTCATTTAAAAGTTCTTCGTCGGTTTCTGCCACTGCTTCCATCAAATGCAGGCGCGCATCTTCCATCTGGTCGGTCATATTGGCAGGGACTTCGCTTTCCACGCCGGCTTTGATGGCTTTTTGCCTGATCACGTCCACCACGCCTTCGAATCCACCTTCCTTACCAATAGGAATATGCACTTTCACGGGCTTGATTCCCGTGTTTTCCGCAATCGCTTCCAGGGTCTTGTCATAATCCGCGTGTTCATTGTCCATGCGGTTCACCACGATCACTTTGCCCATCTTGCGATGTTCAAGCTGTTCGATCGCCAGTTCCAGGCCTACTTCATAGCCCCCGGTAGCATTGGCCACGATCAGCGCATTTTCCGCGGCGGGCAAGGCCACAATCGCATCGCCGATGAAATCAGGATAACCCGGCGCGTCTAAAAGATTGAGCTTGTGATCTTTATGATTCACAAAGCCGATGCTGAGACCCAGCGACATTCTTTTCGCCGCTTCTTCTGGGTCAAAATCCATCACCGTGTTGCCTTCATCCGTTTTGCCAAGACGATTCGTGGTCTTGGTCTGGTGAAAGATCTGCTCGGTAAGGGTGGTCTTCCCGGCGCCGCTGGCACCCATGAAGAGAAGATTGCGTATCTTCTTCATATCATATTCTTTCATGTTCTTCCTCTGTCTTTTATCTATATATAAGCTATTGATTTTCAGGTAGAGAACCATCTTTTTTTATCTCGGGTTTCAGTCAATGCTTTTATTGGTAGAGGGGAGTGACCTTGTATAGCTGGGATTATCCGGCTCTCATTCAATCCGGGGGGAGTAATTACTTCACGTTCTTTATGGATTGTTGCATAGTCAGTTATCTTGCGATGCCCAGGCGACCGCCGGGTAATTGCCCGGGCATCGCATGGCCATCGCATGGTTATCGAGTTGGGAAGCTCTCTGAAATCAGGCTGGTCGCCATGGCTTTCATCTTCATTTATTGCGTATGAGTGTCTTGTCTACAAAATCATCCCTGCCACACTGAAATAGATGGAGATGGTGAAAAGATCGCTGATGGTTAAAGCCAAGGGACCCGAAGCGATCTTGGGATCAAGCTTCAGGGCATGGAGCACTGTGGGAATCAGCAAACCCACCAGATTAGCCGAAATCAAGGTGAAAACCAGCGATCCACCGATGATAAGAGCGGCTCGGAGATCATTACGCCAGATTATCACCGCGCTCCCCACCACGATCCCGCAAGCCAGCCCCAAAAACATGGCGGTAAGCAATTCGCGGCCTATTTCACCAATAAACCATTTCAGTGAGGGCGGTTTGGAGCGCAGCGCCTGAATCGTAACCGTCATGGATTGCATGCTCACACTCTCCCCCAGGCCCAGAATGAGGGTAAGAAAGAAGGATAGCACCAGCGCGGAGGCCAAAATGTTCTCAAATCGGGAGGTCATCAGCGCGCTCATCAAGCCCCCGACGATGGAGGCTATAAGCCAGGGAAACCTGTAGCTAAAGGCCTTCAGCGGCGAAGCTCCCTTGATCTGGGAAAGATGAAAACCGATGGTTTCGAACACCTCATCCACCCTATCCCGTTCGATTATGTCGGAAATGTTATCCGTAAAAGTGCTTACATCCACAATCCCCACCAGTTTTTTGTCGCTGTCCACCACCGGTAAAGCAAGGTATTTATGCACCACAAAATCGGTTAGAGCATCGCTTACTTCCGCGCCTACGGGCAAACTTCGCACTTTGGTATCGGCAATATCTTTTAATTGTGCTTCAAGATTCGCCATCAGAAGTGCGCGCGTGGAAACCACCCCCATCAGCTGAAAATCGTTGTCTACTAAATAGAAATAGAGGATGCGAGGCTTGGATTCGTTGTGGCGGATGTATTCGAGGGCATCTTTCACGAGCATCTGCTCGGGCAAGGCGATGTAATCCTGATGCATTACGGTTCTAATCGACTGATGGCTATATGACGGCTTCATGGGAACTCCAATTCCTTCTCGTTTGGCGATAATACCATTTTCGTTTTTGGGATTTATTTGTCAAATCATTTAAACAGAATCTGCTTGACACATAAGTGGCTTTCAGTGAAGAGGATACTATCTATAACTAAAAGGATTACAATGGAATACGCAGATTATCGGAAAAGCGCCGGCGAGCTTATCGAGCAAATTTCGGAAATTCGGAGGTTGCTTTGACCCCGAACCTAAGTTGATCGAGATCGCCGCTCTGGAAGCGAAAGTAAACGAACCGGGCTTTTGGAACGACCAGAATAGCGCCAAAAAAATAAGCAAACAACTGGCCCTGCTTCGCGATGAAGTGAGCCATATCAGCAAGCTGGAAGCCACTCAAGACGAGATAGAAACCTATATCAGCCTCTTGGACGAAGACCTCAATGAAGCCCTTTTGGAGGAAGCCGCAGCCGAACTTCCCCGCCTGAAAAGCTTCATCGAAAAGGCAGAAATCGAGTGTTATCTGAATGGCAAGTATGACCATCACGATGCACTTTTCACCATCCACGCGGGCGCTGGCGGCACTGAAGCTCAAGACTGGGCGGAAATGCTGCTGCGCATGTACACTCGCTGGGCTGAGGATAACAAGTTCTCTTTCAATATCATAGACTATCTGGCCGGTGAAGAGGCGGGCTGTAAAAGCGTTAGCATCGAAATCGGCGGAAATTTTGCCTATGGTCTGCTCAAAAGCGAGATCGGCATCCACCGCCTGGTGCGCATCAGTCCCTTCAATTCGCAGGGCAAGCGGCAGACCTCCTTTGCCTCAGTGTTTGTGTACCCGGAATTTGACGACGACATTGAAGTAGAAATTGATGCAAAAGACTTGAAGGTAGATACTTACCGTTCAAGCGGTGCAGGTGGACAGCATGTGAATACCACCGATAGCGCCGTGCGCCTCACGCATTTGCCTACGGGGATAGTGGTCAGCTGTCAGAATGAGCGAAGCCAGATACAGAATCGCGAAAAAGCGCTCACCATCCTCAAAAGCAGGCTGTATCAGTATTATGAGGATCAGCGCGAAAAGGCCAAGCAGGCTACAGAAAATACCAAAACTGAGATCGGCTGGGGCAATCAGATTCGCAGCTACGTTTTTCAGCCCTATCAGATGGTGAAAGATCATCGCACCAATTTCGAGAGCGGACAGGTGGATAAGGTGATGGACGGCGATTTGGACGGCTTTATCTATGCCTGGCTGAAATTTAGCGCCAATCAGAGGTTAAATGGCTAAGCAAGACTATCGTGCCATGCTCCATCTGCTTGATAGGGAAAAACTTCCCCGGCATATTGGGATCATTATGGATGGCAATGGCCGCTGGGCAAAAAAGCGTAACCGGCCGCATTTATATGGCCACCGCGCTGGAGCTCAGGCCCTGCGTGAAGTGGTGGAACTGGCTGTGGAGCTGAAGCTTGGCTATCTAACCTTCTATGCTTTTTCCACGGAGAATTGGAACCGGCCGGCCAAGGAAGTTCAAGGCTTGCTAAAACTGCTTAAAGAACGCTTAATAAAGCAAATACCCGAGATGAATGAGCAGAATATCTATGCGCAGTTTATTGGCAGCACCGTGGGGCTCGACCCCGATTATTGGCGTGAAATAAGCGCTACGGCGGCCCTGACGCATCAAAATACGGGGATGGTTGTGAATTTTGCCTTTAACTATGGCGGCCGCCTGGAGATCATCGACGGAGTGAAGAAGCTATTGGCAGAGAATGATTTGGATAAGGTAGAAAGCCTAACGCCTGAGAACTTTGGCAACTACCTTTACACCGCGGGGCAACCAGATCCCGATCTGATCATTCGTACCAGCGGCGAGCTGCGTCTTTCCAATTTCCTTTTATGGCAGGCGGCTTACGCGGAGATTTACATCACGGAAACGCTGTGGCCGGATTTTGGCAAGATCGAGCTGATCAAGGCGTTAGTGGATTATCAAGGCCGTAGTCGACGCTTTGGAGGCAGATGATGACGGAACTGCATAAAAGGCTTCTGGTATCGCTGCTCCTCATTCCCTTGGCGCTGTGGGTGCTTTATTCTGGCGGTTTACCCCTGATCATTGCCATGCTGGTGGTGGTGGCTTTTGGCAGCGTGGAACTGATCACAATGATGCGCAAAGCGGGAATTAGAATCAGCTTTGGGTGGGTGTATATTTCCACAGCGGCGTATCTGGCAATGGTGCATCTTGAGGGTTGGGACGCGCCTGTCTTATGGCTCTTGTTGCTTTTAGGGATAATGGAAACAGCTTTTAACTGGGAAGTGAAGGAATCGGTGCCCCGGCTCTTTGCCACGCTCTTTTGCTTCATATATACGGGTCTTTTCCCGGTGATGATCACACGTTTGGGGCTTCATCACCCCGATGGAAAAATTTTGCTTGCCTTAATTTTAATGATCTGGATTGTGGATTCCACGGCCTATTTTGTGGGCATGACGCTGGGGAAAAAGCGTAATATCACCGGCATCAGCCCCAAGAAAAGCCGCGAAGGATTTCTGGCCGGAGCACTTGCCCCATGGCTGATCGTGATTATATTCTCTATTAGCGGGGTGAAGATTATCCCCTTGGCGGTGCTGGCTCTGATTGCCGTCGCCGCTGGTATCTTTGGGCAGCTTGGAGACCTTTTGGAATCCATGCTTAAGCGCTATTGCAACGTGAAAGACTCTTCGAATCTGATCCCCGGACACGGGGGTATTTTGGATAGATCAGACAGTATTTTGCTGGCTGGTTCATTCTTGTATTGTGCGATCATAGTTTTAGATAAAGTGAGGTAAAAGATGAAAAAAGCCCTGATGACCCTGATGATGCTCGCCGCCATGGCCCTGATGTTTGGCCAGGCCGCCGATCTGTTCTTCTCCGAATATGTGGAAGGGACAAGCAATAACAAAGCACTGGAAATATTCAACGGCACCGGCGATCCCATCGATCTGTCCGCGTACACCGTTAAGCTCGGTTCCAACGGCGGAACCTGGAGCGCTACCAATATCCTTACCATGACGGGGATTTTGGACGATGGCGACGTGTATATCATCGCCAACGCCGGCGCTGATCCCTCGATTCTGGCGATTGCCAATGTAACCTCCACCGTTACCTATTTTAATGGTGACGACGCAGTTGCCCTGTTTCATGGCGATACCATGATCGATATCATCGGCGTGTATCAGCAAGACCCCGGAACCGCCTGGCCCGTAGCGGGTGTTGACGCCGCCACCGTGGAACACACTTTGGTGCGCAAACCCACCGTTATCCAAGGCAATATCGACTTTGTGGACGGCGCAGGCACCAATATTGATGATTCCGAATGGATCGTGCATCCCCAGAATTACTTTACCAATCTGGGTATGCATACCTTCAATCCCGGCTCCGAACAGGCCGCCTCCCCCACCTTCAATCCGCCTGCAGGTGTTTATGATAACGATATAAACGTAGCCATCAGCACTACTACGGCCGGAGCTACCATCCGCTATACCCTGGATGGCAGCGAGCCCAGCGCTACTTCCACGCTGTATAGCAATCCCATTCCAATCTCCGAAACTACCACCATCAAAGCCAAGGCCTTTGCCAGCGGCATGGATCCTTCTTATACTGCCACTGCTGCTTATGTATTCCCTGTGATGGTACCTAATATTGGCGCGCTGCGTAGTTCCGCCGCAGATGGCAGCACGGTGTATCACCTCAGCGGCCAGGTACTTCTGGCATATCAGCAGAGCTTCCGTCATCAGAAGTATATTCAAGACGGCAGCGGCGCGATATTGATCGATGACCAGCCCGGAATCATCACCACCACCTATAATGTGGGCGATGGCATCACCGGCATCACCGGCACCCTCAGCCGTTATAGCACCGGGATGCTTCAATTCTGGCCGACTATGAATTCCCCCGCAGCCTCTTCGCACAATAACAGCATCAATGCCCCTGTGGTTACGATCGCGCAGATTAATAGCAATCTGGAGAACTATCAAAGCCATCTGGTGCGCCTGAACAGCGTGCATTTCACCAGCCCCACGGGAAATTATGCCACCGGCCAAAGCTATGACTTGCTTGATGCTACCGGCACCATCATCTTCCGCACCCAATTCTATGATGCCGATTATGCCAGTGGCGACACCCCCATGCACAATGGAACCTTCAATGTGTTGGGTATCGTTACCGAATATAATTCCGCCGCGCAATTCACACCGCGCTTTCTGGCCGATTTCAATCCCACGGGAATCGAGGATGAATATGTTTCCGGCAGCGGCATGAACCTGCTGGGCAACTATCCCAATCCCTTCAATCCCGAAACCACCATCCGCTTTACAGCCGACAAGTCTGAAGCTGCCAGCCTTACCATCTATAACCAAAGAGGCCAGGCAGTGAAAAACTACATGATCCCCGTAACCCTGAAGGGAATTAATAATATCAGCTGGGATGGCCGCGATAACAACGGCAGTTCCGTATCCAGCGGCGTTTATTACTTCCGCTTAAAATCCGGGAGCTACAGCAGTACCAAGAAAATGGTGCTGATGAAATAATGTTATCTTGAGTCATCTGTATTGCCTTCTTGCGGTTGCGATATGGTCCAGCCTGGAACTAACCGGCAAACTGGTGGGAGCAGAGATAAATCCCTTTGCGCTCACAGCATGGCGGTTTATATTCGGCGGCCTGGCACTGTTGCCCCTGGCACTGCGCAATACTGACGAAGTAATAAAGAAACTTAGTAAAAGCAGCATCTTGCACATAGGAAGTTTAGGAATCCTGAACGTATGTGTAAGCATGCTGCTTTTGCAATTAGCCATATATTATGGCAAAGCCTCACTCTCGGCGGTAATCGTGGGCATGAATCCCCTCTTTGTAAGCGTATTTGCCATGTTGCTGCTAAAGGAAAAGCTGAATCTACCCCAGATCTTCAGCCTTGTTTGTGGGCTGCTTGGCCTGGGCCTGATTATCGCCGCCGAAAAAGACCTTGGCAGCCCGCAATACCGCAATCTGAACGCGGGCATCATCCTCTCGATTCTAGCCGCCATCACCTTTGGGTTCTACACCGTGCTCACCAAATCGGCTGTATCCAAATATGGCAATTTCTTTACCAATTCGCTGTCTTTCCTGATGGGAGGATTGGTGCTAACGATTGTTAACCTTCTGATAGGC
>JAGOGT010000015.1 GCA_017996595.1 Candidatus Cloacimonadota bacterium | reverse complement strand
AAGAGCTGCAGGGCCATATCGGTATTCTTCATTTCTTCGGCAACCAGGAAGGCCTTCATGAAGCTGGCCTTATAGTCATCGGTGAAATTCGGGAAGTTATTGATGATCTGATCGTAGAACACGATGGCATCTTTGAAATTACGCTGACGGGCAGCGCTATCGGCCTGATCAAAAAGTTCTTCGGCAGTCATCAGCAGTTTCACTCTTTCCGGATACTTACGCATGTTAAATTCCACGAAGAGTTGTTCAGTTACGGTATCCTGGCGGGCTTTTTCTTTTTCCTTTTTGATGGTGCCATAGATGCGGGGTTCGGCTTCCACCTGGGGACGGTAGGTTTTGGCAGTTTCATCAATCGTGCGGAAGAACACGATGTCGCCGCGGGCATTGGTGAATACGGGACTGAGGTAGCCAACCGGATTGTTCCAGATCATATTTGAGAATTCTTGATCGGGGCCGATGCCGGTAACCACGCCATTCTGATATTGATTTTGCAGGAGGGCGCCATCTGGATTGGTGGAATATTTTTTGATCACTTCCTGCATTTTGGTATCGTTATGCTTCTTATAAGCGGCTTTATATTTTTTCCAGGCCTTGGTGGCCACCTTTTTATCGGTGAAGAAGAGCACTTCAATGCTACGATGAGTAGGCACGGCATACTGCTCAATATCGGCAGTATAGCGGGCACTGATCTCTTCGGGGGTAACTTCGATGGTGCTTACCACCAGTTCTTCGAAGGCTTTGCGCAGTATATACATCCTGCGGGAGGCGAGATAATCTTCATTATCCTTAAAATACTGTTCGTAGCCATTGGCTTTGCCTTCCACGTATAGCAAGTTTTGAATCACTTCCTGATCCACCAGCATGGTGATGCCGCCGCCTTTGGTGATGAAGATCTGCTCCTGGGGGGGAATTTTGTCGTAGCTATCCAGAATTTGTTTCACGCTTACATTCAGATCCGGATTGGGAGAAGTAACCACGCTGCTGTTTAAGATCGCGTCATTATTAGCCCGGGTTTTCAGGTCGATGCGGGCAACCAGGGAGGTATCGATGGCCACAGAGTATTTCTCTTTCAGCTTCAGGATGAGGGCGTCCAGAGTCTCACGTTCCTTGGTGGGGCGCATGCGTTGCTCGATTTCCGGCTTCACTTCGGCAAATTCTTTCTGACGGCCTTGAATCATTTCCACGGTGCGGAAAATGTGCCAGCCGGTGGAAGTTTGCGCAGGCCCAACATAGGTGAGGGTATCGGCACTGGAGCTTTTAATCATATTTTCCAGATCGGGATCGTTGCCGATTCCGGGGATGTTGCCATTCAGGCGGATGCTTTTGATGCGGCCTTTCAGACTTTTAGCATAGGCATTGATATTGTATTTTTCCGATACTTCCACGAAGCTCTTGCCACGTTTCAGCTCAGCCAGGGCTTTATTGGCGGTGGCTTCATCTTCAGCCTGAAGGTAGTCGATAGTAATATAAGGATTCAGGTAGAAAATGCTGAGATTCTGGTTATAGAAATCTTGCAGATCGCCATCCGTAACCACTACCAGATCGGTAACGTTGCGGCTGTAGAATTCCTGGATATAAAAGCGTTTGTCCACATCCGCGATTCTGCTAAGCACGGTGGGATCTTTGTCCACACCCATCTTCAGGGCTTTTTGATAGAAGGCTTCTTCCACGGCCATGATGTTCAGAACTTCGGTTTGCCCTTCCACGGTGCGATAGCGCCCCTGGTAGTTCTGCGGAAGCTTCGAGATCTTTGTTTCCAGGTTTTTACGCAGGATCTTGCCGCCATCGTATTCTGCCAGAATATCAGTTTCGTCCAGGCGATTATCATTAGTAACTTCCTTGGGGCTATTATCTGCAGCTGCCAGAAAAGCCCAAGCCAAAACAATGATCAGTATCAAGCTTAGTTTCGAAAAATGGGACATTTATATGCTCCTTGTAATTGGGTTTTATTGCATGGGGACAAGATTGCCATAGCGGCCGGGACGTCAAGACATTTATCTTTGCAAATATTCATAGCGCAGCAGAGCATCGCTCGCAGGGCAGAGTGGTGGAGATATTATTTCCGGTTGACAGATATCGCTTCCCAGAAACAATGCTAAGCAGTTGAGATGCATGGAATAATCGGCCATGCCTGCTGAAACAGAGGGACACGACCTCAAAAATACATAAGGAATTTAGTGGGATTTGGCACGCATTGTGCATATCCAAAAAGCGAACGATAAAAAAAGATCCTTCAGGAGGATAAACAAATGCTCAGGAAACTGAAAAACCAAAAGGGTTTCACCCTTATCGAAATCTTGGTGGTGGTGATCATCGTTGCCATTCTGGCAGCCCTGGCCGTACCGCGCTATCTGCGTTATGTGGAAAAATCTCGTAGCACTGAAGCTCAAACCGCCATCAATACCATCCGTAAAACTTATGACATCTTTCAGCAAACCAATGGCACCACTGATGGATTCAGCCTGGAACAAGCCCAGAAAGAAGCCCGTCTTGGTGAAAGCACCATCAAAAACTGGAAATTTGAAGTAGTCGGCAATCCCCCCACCAAGTACATTGCCACTTCCACCCAGGATTTCGCCGGTGGTGAAGGTAAGCAAGTGTGGTACGAAGTAGCCGAAGCTAAATTCCATGGCTATGGAGTGGATACTTGGACCGACCCTGAAACCGGAGGAATGGAAACCGACTAAGCCCAGGAGGATGGGACATTGACAATTCATGAACTACTGCGCTTTACCGCTGAAGCGGGAGCGTCTGACCTTCATATCGCGGCTGGCTCGCATCCGATGGTGCGGGTCAATGGCCGCATGAAGCGCCTGAACCTTCCTATTCAGTCGGTTGAGGACGTGGAAACCCTTGTATATGGCGTAATGAATGAATCGCAACAGGAGCTTTTCAGAAAGAATCTGGAGATAGACTTTTCCACGAAGCTGAGCAATGATGTCCGCTTCAGGGTTAATGCCTTTCATCAGATCAATGGTATCTCCTGCGCTTTTCGTGTCATTCCCAATGAGATTAAAAGCTACGAGGAATTGTATCTTCCGGAAGTACTGAAAAGACTAACCGGCAAAGAGAAAGGACTGATCCTGGTTACCGGTCCCACGGGTAGCGGAAAATCCACTACCCTGGCTACGATGATTGATTCCATTAATGATGGGCGTAATTGCCACATTATTACGGTGGAAGACCCCATCGAGTTTGTGCACCGGAGTAAGAACAGCCTGATCAACCAGCGGGAGCTGGGTCATGACACCTGGAGCTTTACTGCTGCCCTGCGCAGCGCTCTGCGTGAAGACCCGGACGTGATTCTGGTGGGTGAAATGCGCGATCTGGAAACCGTTTCTCTGGCTTTAACCGCCGCGGAAACCGGCCACCTGGTATTTGCCACTCTGCACACCGGTAGCTGCACCAAATCCATCGATCGTATCATTGATATGTTCCCCAAGGAACAGCAGCAACAAGTGCGCTCGATGCTGTCGGAATCGCTGGAAGCAGTGATCTCGCAAACCTTGCTGCCCACCAAGGATGGCAAGGGGCGTGTTCCCGCTGTGGAAATAATGATCGCCAATGCCGCGGTGCGCAATTTGATCCGTGAGGAAAAGACCTATCAGATCCCCTCCGTGATCCAATCCAGCACCAAGGAAGGAATGCAAACCAGAGATCAATCCCTCTATAATCTGGTAATGAATAACCTGATCGAAAGGACCGTGGCAGAGGAATTCGCCGAAAACGCGAAGCAATTTGCCAGCGGTGCCGGATTCTAAATACTATGAAAGAAGAGAGCTTGAAACAAATTGAATTTCCGTGCCGTAAGGAAGCAAGCCAAGTAATTGGCTTGCTTCGCGGTGAAAAAGGTGTGTCTCTGATAGAAGCGCTACTGGTAACCTTTGTTTTGGCATTGATGATAGTAACCATCTATATCGGCGCTATCTATGCCGAGAAACAGGTGCGCCAGAATTACCGTCACCGGGTTGCTACCCTGCTTGCCTCGGGAGAAGTGGAAAAGCATTATGTACACTATCTCAAGAACAAATTCATGCCGGTTACCACAAGTTATGACGTGGTGATGGATGATACCGAGGAAAGCAAGATCAATGCCAGGGTATCGATTTCCAAAGACCAGGCCGTGGAATACAATGTTGCCAAGCAATATCCGTATTACTATGTAACTGCAGAAGTAAGATGGCTTGATCCCGATACACAAAAAGCACACACGGTGAAGATCCGCGAGGATTTTTACGAAGTGGAAGGCTCGTCGAATTGAAACGGATAATAAAGAATGATAGAGGCTTCACCCTGATCGAAATGATCGTGGTGATGGTTATCTCCACTCTCCTGATCGTGGCTGCCGGAGTGGGATTGAGCGTATTCTTCAGTAAGTATCAGGAGCTTAATGCCTATGTGGAACTCCAAAAGGATGCCGTGGAATTCCTGAACTTTATGAAGAACGGATACAATGTTGGTTCCGGCAGCTATATCCAGTTCAATGGCATTGCCAATGCCAGAAGGCTGGAAATCACGGGACGCTCAGATCAATCCGGCAAAGGAACCGGGATTCGCATTACTCCTCCGGCGCTGGAAGAATATGTGAATTCTGATTTCATGCACTTCTACCTGAATGATGGGGTGATCAGGGCTAATTATGTGTATAATGGTGTTCAGGTGAATACCCCGGCTTATATCTTTCCCAAACGGGCGGAAAGAGAGCGGGTTACCATCGAATACTTCAGAGTCAGTGATGCCAATGTGAATAATTCCATCTATGTAGCCAGGATCGATGAGCCACTTTGCGTGGTGAAGGTGGAATTGAAGGCCAAAGTGCTTACTTCCAAGAAGAGGTATCGCTACGTAGAATTCAGCACGATTATGGCAATGAAAAATATGAACCGTGAATCTTGGGAAGATCAACAAATAGGGGGTCTACAATGATCAAGATTATGAAAAGCGAAAGCGGTAATATTGCCCTTGCGATGTTACTGGTCGTAATCGGTATGATGAGTGGATTGAGCATCTCGAGTATGAGCCTGCGGGATACGATTGCTGCGCAAGCAGAATATGACAGTATCCAGGGCTTGCACGTGCTGCGGGCAGAAGTTTTCAGGGCTCAGGCCTTTTTGGAAACCGCCACCAAGGAAAATCCCAGTTTGGGTGGCGGACTTCGTACCCCCATGCGCGAAATGGCTCTTTCCAGCAGTCATCAGAAAAAAACTTTTAACATGCAATCGCATATGTATCGCCGCAAATCCGAACAGGAAGGATACAATGTAGATGGCGAAACCGGCGGCACCGGAGTAAGCAGCGATGAATATCTGATTCGCTCACTGGTGCAAAGCAAAATGGGAGTAGGCCAGGTGGCTTACTTCAGCAAAAATGACTCGATGGTTCGCAAGTATAGCGAAATGATCGTGATCCAAAAAACCAGCCCCGTGTGGATGTACTTTACAGATGTAGAGCTCGATCCCTCAGGGATTGCAGTGCGTTTTGACGGCAGAGACTTTTTTGATGGCCCCGTGCACAGCAATGACGACATTTGGATCAGGCAAACTTCCGGAGCCAATCAGGGCTGGCCTCAATTTAACGGCCTGGTAACCACCAGCGGTGTGATAAAAGTTTATCCCGACGGTGGGCACACTTTCCCTGAAGAGACGATCTTCCGGGGAGGCCTTCTGGAAAATTACGACCATTATGAGTTCCCCACCACGATGGAAGATGTACGTAACAATGGCGCCGTAGTGGGGCCTCCTTCCTTCAGTGAAGATCACATTGTATTTGTGGAAGTGGAGAATTCGGCCTATAATTGCTGGCTGGGAACCATTCAACCTGCCCGACGCACATATGCCGATGTTTGGGCTCAGTACCCCTATCAGCCCTATGCGAATGATGTCCCTCCCCTATATCGTAATAACTTCACGGTGCGGGACACAATATGGGCCTCTATGGGAGGCAGCAGCTGCGGTAATCGCTCTAATTTTGTAAATTCAAAGCTCTGGATCAGGGGCGCAAGATCCACCAACGGTACCTTTGCTTCCTTCGCCTCCAGACAAACCTGGGGCGCGGCGGACACCCTCTTTATTCTGGGTGATATCCTCATCGCAGGTACCACCCCGCCAGATGACCCGGCTACCAACCGTACTTCCATGGTGGGGCTGATCTCCGAAGAATCTGTTGTACTGAAATATGGTTTCTGGAATCCCATGGACACCCTGCGTGAGCATACCAATATGGGCTCGGACAGCCAATATACCGATCCTGCCGGTGGTGGCGTATGGATTTATGCTGCCATAGCAGCGCTCGGCGATGGTAATGGCAATGGCTACGAAGACGGCGTATTCACTTTCGAATATCAGCATCCTCACGGCTCCATTCCTGCCACCGTGATCAACGTTCCCGGAATCGGCGACACGCTCTTTGAATGGATCGATCTGCATCGCAATAAGTGGCCGCAAACAGGTATGAATCCCTGGCCGCCCCTTTTGGACCTGCCCTGGTACAATCCCCTGTGGCCGGAGCGTAATCCCTATCTGATGAGAGGAACGATCAATATTTGGGGTGGAGTGAATCAGAACCGCCGTGGATTTGTGCGCAGAAACTATGTGAACGATCCCAATAATAACCCCAATGGAATCTGGAATCCCGCCATCGACTTTGGTGGAGGTTCCGCTGCTCCCAATCCTATTCAAGTGCAATTGTGGGCAAATCCGAATATATTCGTAACCCTGCAAACGAGGAACTACCCTGGTGCCACTTCCAGTAACCAGGTGGGCTATCGCAAGAATTACCGTTACGATAACCGGATGTACGCACAGCGGCCACCGGACTGGCCTAATTTCAAAAAGCAGGGGGATCGCCTGCCCATGACTCAGGGAAACTGGTTGCTGAAGAGACCGCCCAGGTCATTAGTATAGATAATTATTCTGAATGTAAGATAAAGAGGAAGAATGAAGAAAAAAAACGTGCGATTCAAGGAGACTGTGGGTATCGACATCGGTAGCCACAGTGTAAAGATCGTTCACCTCAAGAAGCTGCACGATGGCTTTAAGCTGCTCAATTACGAGGTTCGCCCCACTGTGCCTACGGGTACGGAGTATATTCCCAGCGACCTGCGTAATGAGCGCTTTGCCCCCGTGATCATCGAAATGCTGAAAACCCTGCATATCAATCCCAAGGGAATAAAGCATTTGGTTACCTCCATTGGTGGGGATAACACCAGCATCAAGCAGATCAAAACGATCTTTTTGCCGGATGATGAATTGGAATCTGCCCTTTTCTTCGAAGCTAAGAAACACATCCCGATCAGCGGCTCCGATATGGTGCTGGACTATCAGGTGTTAAGCGTGGAAGAAAAGACCAACAACATGAATGTGCTGTTGGCAGCTACATCCAAGGACGTCCTCAATGAACACACCAATACTTTGGTGAGTGCCGGTCTTACTCCAAACCTCGTAGATATTGATTCGCTGGCTGTGGTAAATAGCTTTGCGCTCAATGCCTTCGTAGAAGATGGAGTATATGTGTTACTGAATCTGGGAGCGCACCGGAGCAATATGGTAATCTGGGGTCCCCAAGCCAAGCTTTTTGCCCGTGATATTCCCTATGGCGGCTATAATTTCACTCGCGACATCATGCGCCGCCGTCAGTTAGAATGGGAAGATGCAGAGCATCATAAGCTGGAATACGGTTTGAATGACAATCCCAATACATCCTCGGTTCAAACCATATCCATGCTGGATATCTCTGAGAAATCCACCGAAGATTCGATCGTTGAGGAAGTGCGCCGTTCGCTCCGCTTCTATGTTAAAGAGGCGGGAAACAGCGATTTCCGTAAGTTGTATCTGATGGGTGGAACCGCAAAGCTGCAAGGCCTTCTGGAATACATCCAGGAGAAAGTGGCTATCCCCACGGAGATTTTCATGCCCTTTATCAACGTGGAAATGCCTGAAAAATTCCAGGACAAAAAAGATCCTCAGCTTGCCTTGGCAATTGGCCTGGCGATGAGAATGGAATAGGGGGATTGCGGTAATGATGAACGAATTCTATTTTAAGATAAATCTGAATAAGTTCGGCGAACTAAAAGTTCAGGCCGAACGAGAGAAAAAGACCTTCAGAACTGCCGTAGTCTGCTTCATTCTGGGAATGGCACTCTTGATCTCAGCCTGGGTTTATATCAACAACCAGGTGCGCTTGAGAGTGGAGAACCGGCAGAGATATCTGGCGGAAACCAAGAAGCAGCTGGAAAGCTTCCAAACCAGTGCCGATTACCTTTCCAGTGGCGATCTGGATAATTTGGCATCCACCTTTAATAATCGTATCTTCTGGGCCCGGAAAATGATCGCTCTCGGAAACGAGATAGATAACAAACTGGCAGTACGCAAATTCTCTTATGCCAATGGGATATTAACCCTTAATGGCATCACCGAAGTGGATGTGAACGTGCGTGAGCTGGATTTGATCCAGGCTTTTGTGGATAGACTGAAGAACAATCCCGAGATCAGCAACGACTTTCCTCAGATCAAATCCGGAACTATCACCCGGCAGATCGTGAAAGACACAGCCATTCTGGAATTCATTATCGAGTGCTATAGCAAAGATGCCAATATGGGAGGAAAAGTAAGATGAAAGAAAGATATATGATATTCATCGCACTGATGCTCCTGATAGCCGTGCTGTTCTTTGTGATCACCGGTAATATCATGAAGTCCAATCGGGAAAAGATAAAGGAATTGGATAATAAGATCAAGTCCACCCAGGAAAAGCTGAATAGCTCCCGGATCATGGATCAGCAGCTTAGTCAGTTTGCCCTGATCATTGATAATAGCTTAACCAAGTCCCCCAGCTTTAGTTTCGATGAGATTACTTCCTTTAAAACCAAGATCGGCCAGCTCGCAGATCAGCGTTCCATAACCATCAGCAAGCTGTCGGATGCCAATAAGTTCTCATTCCAGGGCCTCATCGAAACCACTTTTACCATGGAACTGGAAGCAAGCTATGTGCAGATTGGACAGT
Source organism: Candidatus Cloacimonadota bacterium (assembly GCA_017996595.1). GTDB lineage: Bacteria > Cloacimonadota > Cloacimonadia > Cloacimonadales > Cloacimonadaceae > Cloacimonas. Next base: position 1,742 of record JAGOGT010000015.1, on the reverse strand, counting down.
TTATATCGGATTTGGAATCTTTGGATAACATCCTCAAGATACACTATTTCGATATCAGCCCGATCCAATCCAGTACACGTGATACCACCGTGAAAAGTGGGCCGAACAGATACAAGATTGCCCTCGAATTCTCTATATTCAAGGTTAAAAAGGAGGTTTGAGATGCAACTTAGATTTGTAAAAGACTTCGCTATCGCCCTGCTGGTAATCCTGTTGTTTGCAATTGCCGTGCGTTTATTCACACTGCAAACCAGTACGAAAAGAATCCCTGTGAATTCTATCCATACTGCAGAGTCGGTTTCCGATACTCTGCTGAACAAGATCAAATCGATCGAGAATTCCATCCAGGATAGAAAGAACTTCGTATTCAGTTCCACCACCGATCCCCTGCGTCAGGGTAATATCATCAAAGACAAAGTGGATAAGGAAAGAGAATTTGAAGACATGGTGAGAAACACCTTCAGATTGGCTACCACAGCAATAGATGAATATGGCAATAAGATTGCCTACATCGAGTATCTGGGTCAGCTTCATGAAGCCAGAGTTGGCGAAACAGTTCTGGGCCGCAGAATTATCGACATCGGAGATAGAACTCTCCGCTACAGCTATAATGGCATTATTTCAACCACAGAACTTGCCCCCCGTCCCGCAAAACCTGTGGAACAAGTAGACGTTAAAGCCAATCTAGACGGGACTTGGTAAAAATATATTATGAAACTGGGAGATTATATGAAACACATGGTACTTTCGAAGCGTTATCTTGCGATGCTCCTGATCCTGGTAATGGTAGCTGGCTTTACAAGCTTGGTTGCTCAGCCACGCAGGGATCCTGTCCTGGATACCAAAGTAACTTTCAATGCGGATGACGCCACACTGTCTTCAGTGCTGAAAGCTTTGTCCCGCCTCAGCAACACGAATATCGTGCTGGCTGTAGAGCAGGCCGGAGCTCAAGACAACAAAGACGAGAAGCGCATCACAATCAACATTAAAGATGTTCCCGTGGAAACAGCGGTATCGCTGGTAGCCCGTTCTGCCGGTCTGGCATATCGGGTGGTGGGAACGAACACTTTCGTGGTTGGCACCAAGCAGAACATCATGGAAGAATTGGGTCAGCGTAATGACATCATTTACCTGAATAATCTTGATGCCACCAAGGTGAGCGAATCCCTGCAAAAGTCGGGATTGCAGATTACTCCGCTTGCCGGCCAGAATGCCCTGATGGTTTATGGTAACCAGGAAACCTTTACGGATCTGGAAAAGCTCATCAAATCCATCGATGGCGCTCAGGACCAAGTGGAAATCAGAGTTCGTCTGATCGAAGTAAGCCTGAACCAAGCCAAGAAGTATGGCATAGATTGGAGCCGTTTGAATCACCTTACCACTATCCTTGCTGAGGATCCCATTAATTCCACCGGCGCTGGCCTCCCTTATAACTACAGTGATGTGGAAGGATACCTGCCTCATGGTGAATTAACTGATTTTGGCGTGGTTCCGGATCAGCAATATTACCAGAGAATCAACGGCCTCGATGACATCGGTCATTTCAGCCGTCAGCTTACCGCTTTTGACGTTACCATCGACTGGCTGCTGCAGAATAACGCTGCCAAGCTGCTAACCGATACCCGCGTAACTGCTCTGAACGGTGAACTGGCCAAGATGCATATCGGCGAAGAAGTCCCCTTTGTGGTTACCAATACCGATAACGACATCCAGGTGGAAAGAGTGGAAGTGGGTATCATGCT
>JAGOGT010000014.1 GCA_017996595.1 Candidatus Cloacimonadota bacterium | reverse complement strand
AGGCAGGCAAATGGTGATATCGGGGAAGTCAGCTTGCCTTTCAGAAGCAGCCGCATCATTGGCAGCAGAATTGCCGTGAACTTCAACCCCGGTCAGAATACTTCCTGCGGATTGGAATTTAGCCTTCACGAAGAGATCGGGGATGTATTTGTGGATGGCATGTATGCGCATCACTTTATGTATCGGCTGAATATTCTCAATAACGCTCTGGATGTGGTTTCCTATGGAAGCTGGCATAGCAGCCTAAGTATGGCCGATATGCGCAGGGTGATTCTGAATGCTGTTTCCACTCCTGCTTTAACTCCTACTCCGCCGAATCAATATACCCAGTTTGAAAGCTATGTGGTAAGCCGTAGCGGTATTGAGGAAGCTACCCGTCACAGTGTGCATTTCCGCGCTCAGGACGGCTTCATACCCCAGGCTCTGATCTATTCTCAAACTGCTGCAGCCTTGGGAGAGAAGCATTTCTCGATCGTGGATGATGATCTGATGTACCAAAACGAGCTTATCCCCCGCTCCGGAACAAACCGTAACCGCAGATTGTGGCAGGGTGATAATGGCCTGGAAGCTATCTGGTCGCCCGATCTGAAGCTCCATCTGCAGTGGGGTTACTTTGGTCAATACGGCAATACCACTGCCTCCGGGATAGCAGTTATCACCAATAATCCCTGGGATCCGGAGCTAAATATCTGTGCGGATGTGCAAACTCATAATGATTATTACAGCCGTGTGGAGTATTTTGATCTGCGCTGGGACAATGCTCCCTTCCCCAGCCAAAGCTATTTTGTTAATCCCCGGGTAGTAACGCATCAGGATGGCTCCACCTGGCTGCGCATCAAGAATTATAATCAGCAATCGCGGCATCACACTTTCAGCGGGTTACTTTCCGGAACTCATCAGCTTAAGGTGTGCGCCGTGGATTTGCAGAATGTAATCAGCGATCCTGCCATCCTGCAGATAGACCTGCTGCCCTATAAACCCTACGATCAGCGCAGCGGATTGCTGATCGTGGATGATTCTGCCAATAACGCTTCTTCTCCGGATGCCATTGTAGATAATTTCTATAATGCCGTGATTCCTGCCAATTTTGGGCCAGTGCAAAGCATTGATATCAGCAGCCTTGATCCGGATGACAGTCCCCTTAGCCCCATCATGATGCAGAATTATCTGGGGATTATCTGGCACACGGACAGCCCTAACGTAAATCCCAAGCTATCCTCCTATGCCGATGCGCTGAACATCTATCTGGGTAATTCGGGACACCTTGTCCTTTCCGGAACGCACAAGCTGGCCGGAGTATTCGATGCCTGGGATGCGAGCCCGGTTTTTCTGCAAAGCAATTTTGGCATCACCGGGGAGGATAATTATGGCACTCTGTCCGCTTCTCTGGTGCAAAATACCTATTTTATAAAGGCTGAGGGAACCAGCTATCTTCCCGATCTGGATCTGGAGATCGAGAATGCGATCAATCCCATCATCGAGATCAAGGAAGGTCTTTCATCGGTTACCTATTTCAATCCAGGCATGCAAACTGAAAATCTCTATCAGTTTGGCTGCAAACCTGTTACTGCCGGTCAGGATCCTCCCACACAGGATGAATATGATTTCTATTCGTCCAAATACGTGGGTTACCTGCATTGCCGTGCAGATGCCGAAATCGCTGTATTCGGCTTTCCACTTTCCTACATGGAGCAGCAGGATGTAGCAAGCGCCATGCAAAGCCTGCTGCTTCAAATGATCGGGATTATTGACAAGGGAGGAAGAGGATTATGAAAAAGCTATTGATATTGTTCCCACTATTGATCTGCGTGGCAGTCCTGGCCTTGCCTGTGAATGCAGATGCGGATGATAAAAATCTCAGCGCCATCTATCAGGAAGCGGGAAGCCTGCGCATGCAGATTAGCAATCTCGGTTACGTGGATGATCTCACTGAATTCAGCCTGGGCAACAAGTTTCTTTACAAAGGCTCTTCCTGGATTTCGGCCAAAAAGTACCGACGTGATGCGGCGGGACGCCTGCTTTATTGGAAAGTGTTTCCACCCTCCGCAGTGAACGACACCATTGTCTATGAGGGTCATCCCGATTGGCAACCCGGCATGGTGATCGTAACGGATAGCCTCACCACGGTTGGCTTTGATGGCGATCTGGATCTCATGGAATTTCTGCCGGCCTACAACCCCCTAAATTCATATCTCACCAATCCCGATATTGCCGCTCAGGATCTGATGTTACGCTCTATTTTGGGCAATCCGGCTCCACGTCCCTTTGTGAATCCCGATCCGGAGGGTACTTACTGCTTCAGCATCCCCCAGGGCGGTACTTTCGATACTCCGGGCTTTGAAACACTTTCCGGATATTACTATGATTACTGCCCTTTTGATTCTCCCGGAGACAGGGATTGGGGAGCTTCACGGGGCGTAAATTCGCACTATCCTCTGGGTCTGGCTGTGCATCGCGAAAGCTTTGCCTGGCCGCTGCAAAATCACGACCGCATGATCATCATCAAAAATACCATGATCAATACCAGTGAGATCGATACCCTTTACGATCTGGCCGTAGCAGAGCTGGTGGATGCCGACCTGGGTCCCATTTCCTGGGGAGTGGAAGCTGCTGAGGACGACGTCAGCGGCTACGTTAAAGGCCCCGGCTATGAATTTGCCTACACTCGTGACCAGGATGGAGACGGTGGACTCTCCACGCACCTTCTGGCACATAAGCTCATCATTCCGCAGTATTTCGGCAATCGTCAGGCTTGGTTCTGGCAGGTGGGACATGGCCCGGATGACCGCAATCCCCGCAATTTGCAGCCCCCGGGACAGACGGCTAACGAGAAATATTGGCTCTGCACGGGGCGCAATCCCAATTCTGCTTTCTACGCTCCCTTGCGTCCCTGGGATCCCGATGTGATGGAATACGAACAACCTACGCCTCACGACACCCGCTTTCTAATCTCGCTGTTTGGCAGTGTCCCCCCGGTTCCGATTCCTGATCCCATCGGCAGATTGCATTTGGCTCCGCAAGAGGCCATCGTATATTACAGCGTTTATTACACCGGCGACAGCATCGACGACCTGAAAGTCCGCTCACAGGCCATCGAGGATTTCATCGCCACCGGCTTCAATTTGGGCGATCTTACGGGCGATACCTGCATCCCCTATCTGATGGAACCGCAGGCAGTTTACCCCTCTGCCATTAATTTGCAGTGGCATTCCTACACCAATCCCGACCACTTCGATGTGATGATCAAGGAATACGACAGCCCTGCCTCCACCTGGCTGATCATGGAAGTGCCGGGAGATTGGCGCAGCTACTCCTTCAGCTCGCTTGATCCAACCCGCTGGTATGAACTCAAAGTGGGGGCTGCATACTATCCGGCAACCACGGAAGTGTATCTGGAAAGCTCCACGTATTTGATCAATATCAATAATGCCCTGGATAGCGAAGACCCCCTGCAGCCTCCTGTACCGCTTATCAAGGTATTCCCCAATCCCTTTGTGCAGTCCACAGATATCCAGATGCAAATGAAAGAACCGGGAAAAGCTCTTGTGGAAGTTTACAATCTCCGCGGCCAGAAAATCAAAACCATCATCGATGCTAACTTGTCTGCCGGAGAACACCTTTTAAGTTGGGATGGCCGTGATGAGCAGGGCAGATCCTGTAGCAGCGGCGTCTATTTCCTGAAACTCTCACATGGCGGGGTGGTTACAAGCAGTAAAATGCTGCTGCTGAAGTAGTGGCGGTTTCCAAACCGCCATAAAAGGGCGTATTGGCGGTTTCTAAACCTCCATCAAGCAAAGAACCGGAAAACTAACGAAGTGCGCCGGGAAGTGTAGGGTGCGGTGCCTGGCACGACAAGGCCTGTGCCCCCTGGCCCGGTAAACTGGTGTGCTATGGCTAAGTAATGCTACATAAAGAGTTACCTTGCGATGCCCATGTGCTGCCCATGCAAATGCCCGGGCATCGCATGGTCATCGCATGGTTATCGGATTGCAAACGTCCTCATTTGCAAAGCTACGCAGTTGCTTGTTACATATTACGAAACTGCGCAATCTCGACACGGGGACGTGTCGAATCCTGTGTTCCACCCTTCCACTTCACTTTGGCACTTATTCAGCAACGACTCAGGATGTAGATATCATTCACGTTGATTCTGGCAGCGCAACTGGGGACGACCGCACCTATGGCTTGCAACGCCGTAAATGAGTCGCAATTACGCAAATAGCTTTCGGGATTCAGGCCCCTGCTTTGCATCTGGGCAAAGCTCTTGCCTGTAACATAGGCTCCTGCCACGCCTTCGAGGTTATCACAACCGTCGGAAGCATAGCAAAGCAGGGATATCCCGGGTTTATTTGCGATGCGAATGGCAAAATCCAGGGCTAGATGTGTGCAGCGTCCGCCCCGGCCATTACCTGTAGTTTTTACCGGTGCTTCACCACCAAAGAGGAAAGTTCCGGGCTTTACATCGGCGAAAGCAAATTCTGCAAGGTAGGTGCAAGCCTTGGTTGCAGAGCAAGCCAGATATTCGTCGATTGCAGTAGCGGAGAAGGGGAGTTTCCTGGCAACGAGCTGACGTAAACTATAGTTATCCCCGATTATATGGTAAGAAACGTGTTTATCCGTATCGGAAGAGGGCGTAAAGGGCCCTGAGGCGATCACCTGAGGGTCGTTCCCCGCTACGTCAGAGAGGGCAAAAACGTGAATCTGGCCGCAGGAAACATACTCCAAGGCTTTGCCTCCCTTTACTTTGGATAACTTGCGGCGCGCTTCATTCATCGCGGCAATATCGAGCCCGGTGCCAAGCAGCTTGCGATTGAGCTCGATGATATCACATAAAGTGCAGCCATCCTCCGGCACTTCAAAAAGTGCGCTGCCTCCACCGCTAAGGAGCACTACAAGCGTATCCCGCGCAGGAAGCTGCTGCAGCCAGGCAAGGATGGTGGCGCTATGCTTCAGAGAATTAGCATCGGGGAGGGGATGACCTGCTTCCAGGGTAATGAGGCCAGGGATGGGGGAAATGGCATAGCCGTATTTGGTGAGGAGATAGCCGTCGAAAGTAATTCCCTTGGTTCTAAGGGTTTCCACGGCTACGGAAGCCATGGGCGCAGCGCTTTTGCCGATGGCCAGCAGATGCAGCTTCCCATACATGTTGATAGCATCCAGTCCACTACGCAACTGAGGAAAGCTGGCAAAATCAGCCAGGCTCGCTTCCACCGCGGCGATAACTTGATCTTTGTGGGGCATATCTGAGATAGCATCCTGAAAACTGCGCATCCTCACCTTTCTCTGGCATAATATTGAATGGATATGCTGAATTCCAAGCCATATCCGTCAAGCAAATTGTTTCCCAATACATGTTCCTGCCATATCTGCAATCAGTTCGTAACCCTCGGGGCAGCAGCTAAACGCAGAACAATATCTCCGCAGGTATGGGGTTGAAGCAAGGAAAAGCAGCGATCACTTTAGCCGCTTTAAATAAAAACACTTTACAAAAAAGCAGCCCTGTAAATCGTGGGACTCTGAAATGTCGTTAGGAGTTACTTATGTCAGATAAGGTGCGTGAAACCGGCAGCAAAGCTGCAATGAAAGAAATGAAAGAAGAATATCTTCGCATGCTCGAAGAATCCTTTCAAAACACTACAGAGATCAAAAAAGGCGATGTGGTGGAAGCTCCCATAGTCAGTATCGGTGATCAGTATTTGATCCTGAACCTGGGTGGGAAGTTCGATGCCTACGCTGAGATCAGCGAATTTTCCGATGAAAAAGGCGTGTTGCAATATCAAGTGGGCGATAACCTCAAGGGCTATGTGGTTGATAAGAACGACCAGGGCTACGTGGTGGCGAAAAGCCTCACCAAGCAACATGTGGACAAGCAATCGATCCTTGATGCCTATGAGAAGAAGATTCCCGTTCAGGGTAAGATCTATTCACCCACCAAGGGCGGATTTAATGTGGATATTCTGGGAGCCAGGGCTTTTTGTCCCGTGTCTCAGGTGTCGCTACGTCCCGTGGATGATACAGCTCAGTTCATTGGCAAGACCCTTGATTTTCTGGTGATCGAATGTTCGGAAAATTGCCGCAGGATAGTGGTTTCTCACCGTCAGCTGGCAGAAATTCAAGATAAAGAAAATAGAGCTGCCGCCCTGGATAGATTGCATGAGGGCGACATCGTTAAAGGCAAAGTGATGCGCATGACCAGTTTCGGCGCTTTCGTCGATCTGGGCGGAATCGAAGGGCTGATGCATGTTTCCGAGATTTCCTGGCAACACGTGGTGAAGCCTCAGGATGAGCTGAAGGCCAATCAGGAAGTGGAAGTGAAGATTCTCGAGATCAAGGGCGACAAGGTCGCTCTCTCCATGAAAGCTTTGCAGGAAAATCCCTTTGTTCAAGCTCTCAGTGAGATGCATGAGGGCGATGTAATCAATTGCCGCATCCTGCGTCTGCATAATTTTGGTGCCTTTGCAGAGCTCAAACCCGGGGTGGAAGGTCTGATTCCCATCTCCGAAATGAGCCGCAACCGCAATATCTCCCATCCCCGCGAAGTGCTGAAGGAAGGTGCTTTCGTGCAGGTTCAGATCCTCAGGATCGATCCCGATACGAATAAAATCTCCCTCTCTTTGAAAGCCCTGCAGGAAGATCCCTGGGATAAGATTGACGAGCTGGCACAGATTAATAATCCCTTCGAAGGAGTGGTGGAAAGCTCCACTAATTTCGGCGTATTTGTTACCATCACCGATGGTGTTACCGGATTGCTGCCGCGTTCGCGGATCAGGAAAACCGATAATTTCAAGAGTGGGGACAAGGTTACCCTGATGGTTACCGCCATCGACAAAGATAACCGCCGCATTACCCTCGATTATACCGATCGCCGTGCCGATGAAGTGGTGGAAACCCATCACCGCAGCGAAGAGAATTTCTCGCGCGAACCGCGTAATGACAGCTTCCGCAGAGATAATTCTTCGCGCCGTCCCGGCCGGGGAAGATCCGATGAAGAATGGCGTAAATATGCCAATCAGAAGGTTGCTTCCAACGAAGATAATCCCTTTAAAGACCTGTAAACTATAGATAAATGCAGCAAAAACCCAATCAGTTCATAACGCTGCGTAAGGAAAAGCTGGGGAAGATCAAGGCCTTGGGCATTGATCCCTATCCGGTGGAATCTTCACGTAGCCATCATGTTGCGGAGCTTTTGGCGGATAAAGACAGCTTTGTAAGCGCGGAAACCGAAGTAACTCTCGCGGGTCGCTTGGTGGCTATGCGCCGTCAAGGCAAGCTGGGCTTTGGCAATCTGGAAGATGCCAGTGGCAAGATTCAGCTCTATGTGGCTCAGAACCTGCTCGGGGAAGAGAATTATGAGCTGTTTAAGCTCTGCGATCCGGGTGATTTTATCCAGGCTACGGGTACGGCTTTCTTTACCCAAGCGGGTGAATTTTCCCTGAAATGCGCGAGTATCAAGCTGCTTACCAAAAACCTGAGACCCCTTCCCGCAGTGAAAGAAAAGCAGGTGGATGGCAAGATCATCCGCTACGATGAATTCGCTGATATTGAGCTTCGCTACCGCAAAAGGTATCTGGATCTGCTGCTTAATCCCGATAACCGCAAGGTTTTCGAGCTGAGGGCCAGGATTATTACCGCCGTACGCGCCTTTATGGACGAGCTGGGCTACATCGAAGTGGAAACTCCAGTATTGCAGCCTCTGTACGGAGGAGCCAATGCCAGGCCTTTCACCACGCATCATAATACCCTGGATACCGATCTCTTCATGCGCATTGCTACCGAGCTATACCTGAAAAGGCTGATCGTAGGCGGCTTCGAAAAGGTGTATGAACTGGGCAAGGACTTCCGCAATGAGGGTATGGATAGAACCCATAATCCCGAATTCACCATGATCGAATTCTACGAAGCCTATTCAGACCTGCGCGGGATGATGGACATTGCCGAAAGCCTCTTCAAGCATTTGGCGAAGCAGGTGATCGGCAAAGAGAATTTCCATTATCACGGCCATGACGTAAATTTGGGCGGAACCTGGCGCCGAGTGGGCATGAGCGAACTGGTAAGCGAATATTCCGGACTGGATATTGCTGCAATCAGTTACGAGGATTTGGCCGCATTTTGCACCAAAAAAGGTGTGGAAATCCCCAAGGGCAGCGGCAAAGGCAAGCTTATTGCCCAGCTTTTTGAGCACATGGTGGAGCCGCATTTGATTCAGCCTACCTTCGTGATCGATATGCCCAAGGAGATTTCACCTCTGGCAAAAGCCAAGCCTGGTAATCCCCTTCTGGCAGATAGATTCGAGCTGTTCATAGCCGGAAGCGAATTTGCCAATGCCTTCAGCGAGCTTAATGATCCTCTTGATCAGCGCGAACGTCTGGAAGAACAGGCCAAACTGCGTGCCCTGGGTGATGAAGAAGCCAATGTGGTGGATGAAGATTTCCTGGAAGCTTTGGAATATGGCATGCCTCCGATGGGGGGACAGGGAATCGGTATCGACCGTTTGGTGATGCTGCTAACCGAGAATGACTCCATCAAGGAAGTTATCTTATTTCCCCAGATGAAGCCGGAATAGTATCTTATACGGGCCTATGCCCGTTTTTTTTTGCCTTGTTTTTAAGTTCTGTAGAATTGACTAACCGCAACAACTAACCTATTACAAAGGATGAGATTAGGATGAGCGTACTGGATATCATCAATCTAATCGGAGGCTTGGCGCTATTTTTATTCGGCATGAATAAAATGAGCGATAACCTGCAGGCTGTGGCAGGCAGCGAAATGCGCCGCATCCTGAAAAAACTTACCAATACACCTTTCAAGGGAGTGCTGGTGGGGCTTGGCGTTACTGCCCTCATCCAAAGCAGTTCTGCCACCACGGTGATGATGATTGGCCTGGTGAATACCGGGATCATGACTCTGGGTCAGGCGGTGGGCGTAGTGATGGGAGCCAATATCGGCACCACGGTAACTGCTCAGCTAATCGCTTTTAATATCGGTAAATATGCCTATGCGATCGTGGCCGCAGGCGTAGTGCTGCTCTTCATTCGCAAAAGCAGAGTGATGGAACGCTGGAGCCAGATTATCATCGGTTTCGGATTGCTATTTATAGGCTTAAACGTGATGTCCGCCTCAGTTTCGCCGCTAAAGGATTCTGAAACCGCCCGGCAACTCATGATCTCGCTTTCCGGAAATCCGGTGATGGGCATCCTGGTCGGGACAATATTCACGATGCTGATCCAGAGTTCATCTGCTTCGGTGGGTATTGTTATCGTGCTGGCAAATACAGGGCTTATTCCTTATGAAGGCGCTTTGTACCTGGTTTTTGGCGATAATATCGGCACCACCATCACGGCCTGGCTGGCAAGTATCGGAGCTAATTACACTTCCCGCCGTGTTGCCTTGGTGCATACCCTGTTCAATCTTATCGGCACAATTATTTTTGGTACTCTTACCTATCTGGGTATTTACACTCAGATCATTAATTCCATTACTCCAGGAAACATCTATATGGGTGAGAATATCGCCCGGCACGTGGCCAATGGGCACAGCTTTTTCAATGTGTTCAATACCGTGCTTATGCTACCTTTTGCGGGAGTGCTGGTCAAGGTCGCCACCAAACTGATCCCCGAAACCAAAGGGGACACTACTTCCCTGGGCGAGCCCAAGCACCTCAATTATCACGTGATAAATAATGCCGATCTGGCTATCGGGCAATCCCTGAAGGAAATGCGCGAGATGCTCCGTCTGGTACGCCTTGGCCTGGTAACCTCTTACGAAGCTTTTAAAGATAAGAACTACCGCAAGCAAGTGCGTATATCCCGCATCGAAGCGGCCATTGATAATCTGCAGCGCGAGATCACCCTCTATCTGGTGGCCGTGAATCAAAAAACAAATGCCGACGAGATCGTGGAAAAGATTCCCGCACTGCTGCATAGCGTTAATGACATCGAAAAGATCGGCGACTTTACGGAAGAGGTGAATCGCATCCTGAATTATCAGATAACCTCGCAAAAGAACCCGATGTGCCCTAGATTCATCAAAATGATCGACGATCTGCATGCCCAGCTGATTCACATGGTGGATCTCTCCATCGATTACCTGGAAGAGCTGAAGCCGGATTATACCTACAAAATCATCGAGATCGAGGGACGCATCAACGCCATGCACGAACAGCAGCGTAACCAGGTGCTAACGGAGATCCAAAATGCCGAATGCGATCCCGCCGGAGGACTGAACACCATCGACTACATCGATCAGGCAGAAACCATCGCCGATAAGCTGAAAAACCTGGTGAAAGCAGGCTCGCATAATTTTACCTACAGCCATATCCATGAGCCGATGGACGAGGCGGGAAGCTAACTAATTAAGAATTAAGAATTAAGATTTAAGCTGCGCTGAGGGCAAAGTAATTTTGCTTTTAGCGCAGTTTTTTGCTGGGGACACTTCGGATACTGCTTGACCATGCGATGACCATGCGCTGCCCGTGCAATTGCCCGGTGATCACATGGGCATCTCATGAAAATGAAGAATGAGAAATGTAGAATGAAAGCTGCGCTAAAGGGAATAAATAGTGGGAGTTACGATTTGCAATTGATTATGTACGATGTACAATTAGGGCTCTCTTTCAAATCAAGTGGGTAAAAGGATTCCATCACGCTGATTGGAGTTCAAAGCGCTTAGATAATTTATGCTCTTATCCCTATGCATAATAGCGCTTTGGACTTCAAACAGCTGAAGTAACGAACGGTATGAAGTCCAAGCGGCTATTC
>JAGOGT010000013.1 GCA_017996595.1 Candidatus Cloacimonadota bacterium | reverse complement strand
TAATATTGGTACAAGCCAAATCGACTCCACTAATTCAGGTTTAGCAATGGACGCTATAGACGAAATGGACTAAATGGACAGGTTAGATGAACAAAATCAGAGAGAGCTCGTAGCTTGCAACCCCACTATCTTAATTCTTAATTTTTAATTAGTTAGCGCAGCTTTCATTTTTCATTCTTCATTCTTAATTCCCATGCGCTGCCCATGCGCTGCCCATGCAATTGCCCGGGGATCACATGGGCATCTCATGATAAGTTACTATGTAGCAGCAGTGTAAACAATGTGTGTATTCAGTTGCAAGGATGAATCTCTCTTTTCTCTTTAACTCTTTGTTAGTTATCTCTGCTTTTCTCTGTGTTAAAATAAACCTGACACCCGTAACCTTACTTGCTCTCTTCATCACTTCATCACTTCATATCTTCATCACCCCATCACTCCATCACTTCACCAGGCTCACCTTGCACACATGGTGCTTTCCGCAAGCATCTATGCGAATAAAGTATATTCCCGATGCGGAGATTAGCCCATCATCATCCTTTCCGTCCCAAACTACGTTGTGCTTTCCAGAAAGCAGTTCTTTGTCCAGCATGGTGCGGATCTTACGGCCTTTCAAATCGTAGATACTCAGTTTCACATTTCCAGCCTTTGGAACGCTGAAATCGATAGTTGTAGTTGGATTAAAGGGATTGGGATGGCAGTTTTCCACCCTGGGAGCAGGGAAAAGCTCAGTTTCAGGATCAGCAACCCCAGAACTTCCAGCCATCAGGCTTTGCAAATACACTCCGGCATAAAAAGCCTTGAAGCGGTCATAGCCCCTTCCCCAGGCTATCCAGCTTCTCTCGCCCAAATGCGAAAGGCTGGGGTAGTATTCATCTGCGTAGCTATAAACCGGGTTATCCGGGGGAGAAACCAATTCCCACTCGGGATCAAGATAATAGTAGTGCAGTACTTTCTCACCCTGGCGACCACCATAGGCCAGAATTTGAATATAGCCACTGGCAACAAATCGTGCCGCACATACATTCCATGTGTCATTTTCAAATCCGGTGATAGGGATATTCCCGGAAAATAGCATCTGCCCACTGGCATCATACTTGCGTAGACGATATTGATCCAGATAATCGCCTATGTAGATTTCGTTACCCTGGGTGAACACATTGGCATTATCTTCCACTTCCACTTCCAGGGGAGTGATCAGAAACTGCCCTCCAGGACTGATCACGGTTTGCACATAAACCATGTTATCCTGCGTACCGGAATTGTAATAGGATAGCAGTGCGTGAAGGTTTTCTCCGAAAGGCGTAAAGTACTGATTTATTAGTTCCATTCCCTGATATGAAGGAGGCATTTCCAATCCGTATAGCGGAAAACCGGGGGAAGTGCTGCCATCGGGTTCCAAACGCTTCACCAGCTTGGTTAAAGGTTGCCAGATCAGCCATGGCCAATCCAAGCGAAAACTCCAGACGCTGGTATTATGATTCGGATGCACCTGGGTAAGCTGTAAGCCATTTCCCCACATTAGCTGATTGCCACTTAGTTTCTGACCCCAAAGCGTCATTTCATCACTCCACACCAGATACCAATCACCACCAAAGTAATCAGCCTTCAACGAAGTAGAGTATTCGCTGCCGCTATGAAATTCCAGGCCTCCATCCGGAAACTGTAAGCTGCCATCCGGCCTGATAATCTGCAAGCGAAAGGATAACTGGCTGTCACCTTGCTGAACCCAGGCGACCAGGGTACTATTGCTGCCTACGCAAGGGGGATAAAACGAACCCGCAGTGCCATCTTCACTACTAAGGCGTAAGCCCGGAGCATCATACAAAGCAAGCCCCTCCGAATCATATACCTGGGCATAAATCCAGCATTTGTTGCCCTCATTGTAAGTATATTTCCAGATTACCACCGCCCCATTATCACGTGCGGCAACATCAATGTCATCCGTGCGGCCTGCGGGTCCTGTTTCCAATACCAGCCCATTATCGGGAAGAGCAGGAGCAAAGGATGCATCCAGGATTTGGGCTTTGAAGCCTTGGGAAATCTGCTGCGATTCCTGCCACAGCACATGCATTTCGTTTCCCAGGGAATACGCAGTCAAGTTCTTCTTTCTGTGTTCGGTTTCTGTGATGGGAAAGATACTTACCTCGTTTCCGAGGATGCGGATGGCCTTCAGATTTCCGGGACCATCGGGCTGATATGAATTTACCATCGACACAGCTCCATAAATGTCGCAGGGATAAATTCCGGTGGTTGCAGTAACACTGCCAGAGCTGGAATTAATATTAAAACAATTACTATACTGGCAATACCCATCTGCAGCAATACACTGATAATAAAGAGAACCCTCGTTCTTTACCAGAAGCAACACCCGGTTATCATAACCCAGGTTCATCCAGGTGGTTACGGCATAGGAAGAATTTGTTAAAATAGCATCTACCGGCTCGGGCCACATTGAGGCACCTTCAGAATTAAAGCGCCGAACCTGAGATACCCCTCCATTTCGGGTGCAGATGGCGAAGCTTCCATCATTAAAGGCACACATCGTTACGTCCGGCATACTTTCCGGAGAACCGATGCTAACGTATTGCGGCCACATAAAATCCCCGGAGGGATTAAGGCGGTTTATTTTCACTTCCTGAGAGGCAGACCAACCTAAAATAACACTATTATCCGGTTGGATCAGCATCGCCGAACTATAGCAACTATTCTCATTTTCCAGCAGCAATCCTGGCAGCGGCATAGATAAACTACCATTTGCACTCACATGCTGCATGCGGCTACGGAAATTATTCGGCATTGATGAGATGCCCCAAAGGATATAAAAGCCACCCATCAGATCGGGACACACGTTCACGAAAGCATCATCATAGTATTCCTCCGGAATGGTGATCCCCTGCATTCCCCACAGCATGTCTCCATTACGGTTTATTTTGTGCATCCGGAGGCCTTCATTGGGACAGATAACCACAAAACAGGAATCGGAAGTGGCGATGATCTCCATAATGCCAAGCGGAGCATCCAACTGCATCGCTTGAGGCCATAAGGGCTGATATTGCTGATTGTAGAGCCCCAGCCAATAGCTCAGTTCCCCTAGGCGATTATCCCTCCACGACACCAAATGCAATCCATCCGCAGAAAAAGCATCTACGCCGAAGTATTCCACATTGTCCAAAGCACATACTTCGATGGGCTGCGGCCAGACTTGATCCGCATAGACAAAACCGGCAAAAAAAAGCAACAGAACAAGGAATGCAGGCTTTTTCATCTTGAACTCCTTACAATCTACAGGCAGTAATAATAATTATTATGCAATTCCTGTTCCAATAAATGGTTTAGCCACTATGAATTGCTTAACTCACAAACTTGGCTGAAGCCTGACACTTAACACCTTTTCACACCCACTTTTCCCTTCTCCCTTTTCACTGTTCCCTAATATGGCGGTTCGGAGACCGCCACTACCCCTGTATTAACTTCGGATACGATTGCAATCATTTTAGGGAATGAAACTTGCTTTAATATATTGCAGCATTTGTTTGTGCTCTAAAAAGAGGTTTCAATGAAGAATACAGCGCTATTGGCTCTGCTAATTATCATTTGCGGCTTGGCTTATGCCGATCTCACCTGGCCGGAGCCCGTACCCGTCCGTGTTTTTGAAAATGTGTCCCTGCACAATTATGACACTTTCACTTCCGATGGCTGCCATTTGATCAGTTGGAAAGATAATTATCTGGACACAGAGAAACACTGGATAAGGCTCTACGATCAGCAATATCAGCCGCTTTGGCCACAACCGGTGCTTTTAGGCGCTTCCGGTCAACTTAGCGAGTTTATCGCAACCTCCGATTCCTGCTTTATCGTTTTCTACAGGAATGAGGGTATCAGAGCGATTAAGATATCCCGCATTGGTCAATTCACTTGGGGTGATGATGGCATCTTCATGGAGGAACCCATCGCGCCATATACGAGGATCAATGCACATCCCGATAACTCAGGAGGTTGTTATCTTACTTGGGGAAATCTGATAACACCAAACAATTACCAAGCTATGCTTCAGCACCTGGATTCGGAAGGCGAGCTTACTATGCCTGGTGCTGGTGTGAGCTTAGGCACTTTATCTGGTGGTGTAATATCCGAAATGCAGTTACGTCCCGATAATAGCGTGATATTAAGCTTGTATGCAAATGCTGAGATTAGGATATGCAGAATCAGCATGTCGGGACAAAACTTGTGGCCCAATCCCATCATTATCAATTCGAATGAAACTTATCCCGATGGAAATCTATGCTCCTTTGCAGATGGAAGTTTTGCGATCAGTTGGTGTACTAACAGCCAGCTACTTGTTCGCCGATACGATGTCGACGGAATAGCTATATGGCCCGAACCTGTAACGCTGCAAACCTTCCAATATGCACAATATTATTCGACGACTCTAAAATTGGCTTCTGATAATTCCATCCTGATATTAGCTGCCTACAACGATTTGTACTATCTGCACAAAGTAAGTTCTACCGGTAATATAATTCTTCCCGGGGGCATAGCTTTGAACCTTGAGAATAACTTTATCAAGTCTCCAACTGTAATGATACCAGACACCCAGGGCGGATGCATAGTTATCGCATGTATGGCTCTTCAGGATTCTGCAAATAGCATTTATGCCATCAAGATAACCGGAGCTGGCACACTCAGCTATCATCCGGTTGCCAGTAATAACCTGAATAATTATAATCCGGTTGCCTTCCCCCATGGTACTGATCTCCACATAGTGTGGCAGATCGATCAGGATGATGAAAGTGGTATCTATGCTCAAATATTGAACGAATCACTTATACCCACCTTACCCGGAAATGGCATACCGATCAGAACCGGTCCTGCCGGAGAGGTTATGAGCTATACGGTGGCCGCTATGACCAATGGCTCTGCCGTACTATCCGCCATTAAACAAAAAACAGGAGGCAGAAGGCAGCTAATGCTGCAGCGATACAATGAAGCGGGACAATCACTCTTCCCAGCCTATGGATTGCAACTGAATAACTCCAATACCTACTACATTGCATGTACAGACCTTAGCGTTAGTGGAGACAGCATTCTGGTGGCATGGGTAGATTGCATAAACATGGAAAGCTACCTGCGAATTCAGATGATTTCCCCAACTGGAGAACTGCTATATCCCGGAGAGGGAATGGCTTTAACGCAGGCAATGTCTGTTGGTGCTCTAAGTATATGCCACCATGAAGGTGCCTGGTACATAGTATGGGAAGATTATGGTGTTATACATGGGCAGAAAATCATAGGAACCCAACTTCAATGGGGATATGGACTTCAGCTTGCTACCCTTCACCCTGGTCATGAAAGTTATCCGCCAGCAAACATCAGACTGGAGTGGCCTTGGTTGATTTGGGGGCGTGATGATTCCTATGATAGTTACATCACGTATAAGCATCTCGAGCCTGATGGATCAACATCCCCCGGCTATCCAAACTATGGCTTGGAGTTCCCTGAGAGTTATGAGAATATGACTTTGGCGGATCAAACCCTAATAACCTGCGGTGATAAGCTCCATGCCATGCTTACATATAATGATTCCAATGAGATACCACATCATTATCATACCCTGATTAATGCGCAGGGAACGGCGCTTTTTGGTCCTACTGCCCTTTCCATTAACCCAAATTACAATGTGTTCTATAAAGATAACCACATCTATATTGGGGATTATGATGGCCAGTATCGCCTCAGAAAGTATAGCTTATCAGGAGAACTGCTCAGCACTCACCATACCCCAATACCCGATTTTAATGTGGATAGCTGGGAAGTTCCTTATGCGGGCTTTCTGGATAATGGCAATTTGTTATTGTGCGTTCGGGGAATTCAGCAGGGAGTGAATAACTTGCGGCATTACTACCTAACTCCCACAATGAGCCTGATAACGCCGATGAGTAACATCATCTTTGGTAATAATGCCGATTACTTACCAAGGATCTCTGCACGGGGTGATAATGCCTGGATCACCTGGAGACGTGGCGTTCAGTATAATATTTACTTTGAAGAAGACGGTAGCTACAGCAATAGTTTGTATCTGCAGGGGATAAGCCCGGAAGGATCATACATAGCGGATGATATTCACTATGCGCCTGTAGCCCCAATTGTGGAAAACTGCCGTCCCAATCCCTTCAATCCCACTACCACGATCGATTTCAGTGTACCCCAAGCGTGCAAGGCAAGGCTTTGTATCTACGATCTGCGGGGCAGAAAGATCCGCACACTATTGGATGAAGAGCTGCTCTCCGGAAAGCACAGTGTGGTGTGGGACGGAAAGGATGATGATGGGCTAATCTCCGCATCGGGAATATACTTCATTCGTCTGGATGCAGGTGAAATGCACCATGTGCGCAAGGTGAGTTTGGTGAAGTGATGGAGCGATGGGGTAATGAAGAGATGAAGTGATGAAGATATGAAGTTGGTGGAAGGGTGGAAGAGTGAAAAGGTGGAACCCGGTTGCTACTTTTCTTTGCAAGTATGGATCTCTCTTTCTCTCTTTAACTCTTTTACTCTTTGTTAGTTGCCTCTGCTTTTCTCTGTCCCTCTCTGCTTTTCTCTGTGTTGAAAAAATGAACACGGATAACTGGAAAATAGGGATCAACGGGAGTTGCACTTTCCTCTTTTTCTCTTTGTTTTTTAGTTATTTATATCGGTACGGCGACCGACACAACAAAAAAATCTGATTGACACAATCCCGGCATATCTGTAAACGTTTTTCGTGCACAATTTGGACAGGGAGGTAAGGATGCGATACCCGAAACTGATCTTGATAACCATAGCGTTGCTTTGCGGAGTAATGATGCTCCGTGCGGCAGAGATAGATGACTTCAGGAAGGCATACGCAAGAGCAGGAGAAGTAACTGCGGATCGTTTGAAGGCAATCGAAACCTACGCAGCCAGGCTAGCAACCGTGGAAGACCTGCGCGAATTGCAAAACTACTGGATGCAGGATGATCCCGAAGCCTGTATGGTATACTTTAGCAAGATGCAGCAAAAGAATCCCAAAAATCCCCATTACAGCTATCTGAAGCTGCGCTACGAGGACGATCCGGAACTGCAGATGGATGGAGCAATCCTGCTCTGCAAGAATCATCCGGAGTTTTACTGGGGTTATCGCCTCTTCATCGTGAACTACCTGCAGTGGCTGCTGGAGGCCAAAAAGGAAGTGCCAAACCCTCTGGAAGGCGAGAAATACAAGCTGGAACTGGTGGATGAGGGCTTGAAGCGCTTTCCCGATGATGCTTACCTGAATATCTTCCAATTCCATCGCTATCTGCTCTCCGGTGAAGATGCCAATGCGGAAGCGGCGCTGCTGAAAATAGCGGACAACAGCGTTATCGGCTCTAACTGGATGGCGATAAATGATTTGCTGGTAAAAACCCGCAAGCAGCAGCTCTTTGAAACCATGATGGGCAAATTCACCAGCTTTATGATCTCCCAGGGTCAGATCAGCGCTGCGGACAGCACCGGTTATCATGATTTCGGCCGGGCGGAAATGTATGTGCAATGGAAGGATTGGCCTGCTTTGCAGACGTTCTTTAGCGAGCATCCCGACTATCTGCAAGACCCGAATTTTGCCTATATGCAGGAACTGATGTTCCTGGAAACCAAAGATTATCCGCAATTGATAGAGTCCCTCAGCAATCGCCTGGCATCCGGAACTATCGATTATCCTGCGCTTTCCGAAGATAAACGCTATGAAGTATTGGCCGATGATCCAGCCTGGCAGGAACTGCTGGCCAAGGCCAAAGAGAGCTGGGACAATGCCGAGCCCAAGCGTCGCGAGGAAGCCCTGAAGAATAGGATCGGAACTCCTGCATCGGTCTGGGAACTTCCCGATGCCGAGGGAAACACCTTTAAACTGCAGGACTATAAGGGTGACGTGATCGTGCTGGATTTTTGGGCTACCTGGTGCGGACCCTGCCAAAAGGCAATGCCGGCCTTAAACAACTGGATTAAGCACGAAATGCCCAAGGGCACCAAAGTATTCTCCATCAACCTTTGGGACAAGGGCAATGCCGATAAGGCCAAACAGCTTTTTAAGGACGAAGGCTATGCCATGACCCTGCTTTTCGGGCCGGACAGCCTCAGCAAAGATTATGGTTTCACGGGCATTCCCTACATCTGCGTGATCGATAAAGAGGGCAGGATAGCCTATGCCCAATCCGGCTTTAGCCCCACTTTGGAAGAAAATCTCAGCTTTTGGGTGGATACGCTCATCCGGGAATAGATGAAGCCGCTAAATCCGCTTAGCAACTTTCTTACCCACAATGAGCAGAAAATGCTGCTCTACATCGCGGCTATGATCCTGCTGGGATGCGCTTTACAGGCGGTGAATCTGGTGCCGCTGAGTTCAGAACCAATCTCTGCAGACAGCCTGATGGTTCTCACCGCCAGGGATACACCTTTGCAACTGGATATCCGCAGCGCTACCGCGGAGGAACTCGGCACTTTGCCGGGAATCGGCCCCAAACGTGCAGCAGATATCATTAGCCACCGCTCCAGGCAGCCCTTTAGCTCGGTAAATCAGCTTCTGGAAGTGAAGGGTATCGGTGCCAAAACTTATGCCAAGCTGCTGCCGGATTTGCTGATCTTTGGGGACAGCACCAATGTGGAGGCAGCAAAAAAGCCAGAAACCAAAGCCAAATCCAAGGCCAAAAGCAGCGAAGCAAAAGTGCATAAATCCGAACTGACCAATGTTATCGACCTGAATAGCGCCACTCTGGAAGAGCTCTGCACCCTGGAAGGCATCGGCGCCAAAAAGGCCCAGGCGATTTTGGATTGGCGCAACGAACATGGCAGCTTTGGCACAGTGGAAGAGCTTACCAAGGTGAAGGGAATAGGGCCAAAGCTCCTGCAGCGCAATCTCCACCGGCTGAGCATTAAGCCCGAATAAAGTATTGACACAAAACGCCGCTGTTTTAGTTTGGCGTGCAGTTTAGAGATCGGGAGTAACGATGAAATTTAGTGGACGCAGTTGGCAGCCTACCATCACCTTAGCCAAGCTCTTTGAGGAGCAAAATCAGTTCTTTGACGCCCTGGCGGCTTATGAGCTCATCAGCCAAAGCGAATCCTCTCCGGCAGTGCGGGAAAGGATCGAGGCTCTGCATCTGCGTATTTTGAACGATCCCTCAAACCGCTATGATCCCCGCATCGAAAAGCTCTTCTCTCCCGAAGAACTGGCCTATTTCAAGATCCTGAATCACCAGGGTTTTGATAATATGGCCACTGCTCTCGAAAAAATGAATGAGGGGCTGGACAATGGCGATTTCAGCCTGGAGCAGGAACTGGAAGAGATTATGACCGATACCGATGAGATCGATAATATGACCAAAATCCTGAACGAGATCGAGCAGCAAGCCCAGCTTAGCCTCATCTCCGGAAATGCCGATATGGCCGATCTCACCGTTCAAGACCTGCTGATCTCCATTCTCACCCGCTTTGATCGCAGCCAAAGGCTGAACGAAGTGAAGCTGAGCGATCTGGTATCACTCTTCATCGAAATGCAAGGCAAGGCACTGCCAAACAAATAATGGCCGGCAAGATCACTAACCCCAATCCTCTCTGCGAACGCTGTTCCCGACGCTGCAAACAGGCAAAGGGAACGCTTATCATCACCTGTCCGAAGTTTGAGGCCATCCCTGTGCAGCTGGAGATCAAATTCCCCGAATTGAAGCCCAAACGCAAATCCCTGGCCATCTGAATGCGTATCATCACTGGTATTTACAAGGGACGCAATCTGTCCCTGGTGCCCGGAAAAACCACCCGCCCCACCACCTCCTTCAATCGTGAGGTGATTTTTGGCGTCCAACAGGATTATGAGGGGGGCAGAGTGCTGGATCTCTTTGCGGGTACAGGTTCCCTGGGTTTGGAAGCTTTGTCCCGGGGCGCGATCTGGGTGGATTTTGTGGAATTTGCCCCTGCCGCTATAGCCACTCTTTTGGCCAATATCGCGCACTTAGGTTGCGGTGAAAGCTGCCATCTGTGGCGCAAGAAAGTGGATGCCTACCTGAAAACCTGTGAAAGCAAATATGACTACATCTTTCTGGATCCGCCCTATGCCAAGAATCTGATCAATCCATCCCTGGAGCTGATCTTTAGCCGCGAATTGCTGAATCCGGAAGGACTCATCATCGTGGAGCATTCCCCCAAAGAGCCAATCGGAGAGGAATTCAGGCAGTATCTTATCCAGAACAAGTCTAGCAAGAGCTCCAGCTTCAGTTGGCTGCAAAGGTGATGAGGTCATTGAGCAGGAGTCATTTGCGCCAGAAAAATCTTGCTGCGATTACGAATTATAAGGCGCAAAGGACTCATGCGAAAACAGATAGATGGTGACCGCATGAGTCCTTCAGCCCCCTGTGAATAGTGGTAAAAATGAAGCTCTTTGCGGGCAGAATGACTCCTGCTAGGAGTGCTATACATGCTTCCTGGAACCATCCTGGAACCAACCTGGATCGCGATGAAGGAAGGTTCTGGGAAATATATGGGTTAGCTGTTAACTGATTTACCTTTTAACCCACTAACCTGTTAACTTTCTACCCCATTAACCAACTAACCCACTAACCTACTTCATCAGCATCGCTTTGCGTACCGACACCTTACCTCCAGATTCAAGCCGGAAGATATATATCCCGGAGCTTACACTGCGATTGGTGCTGTCTTTTCCATCCCAAACAGCCTTGTGGAAGCCTTTCTGGAGCTCACCACTGATGATATCCTTAACCTTCTGGCCTTTGATGCTATACACACTTAGTTTGGTTTTGGCATCCTTGGGAATACTAAAGGCAATGGTGGTGGTGGGATTGAAGGGATTAGGATAATAGTTCATTTCTATAC